>CAYVUV010000029.1:0-1519 GCA_964455095.1 uncultured Binatia bacterium (SeqCode) | reverse complement strand
CCGAACAACCGCATGCCGAGCGAGACGGTCTTGGCTGCGTACTCGATGATCTGCAGCAGCAGGTTGAACGGCGCGAGGAACCACTTCGCGCCGAACGGCGCGGTGAACAGCTCGTGCACGAAGCCGCCGCCGCCCTTGATCTTGATGCCGTAATAGATCGACGCGCACAGCACGACGATCGACAGCGACAGCGTGCCGTTCAGGTCGGCGGTGGGCACGGCGCGCATGTAGTGCAGGCCGACGAGTTGGCCGATGCGCGGGAACAGGTCGACCGGGATCAGGTCGATCGCGTTCATCAGGAAGATCCAGATGAACGTCGCGAGCGCCAGCGGAGCGATGTAGCTGAGGTCGCCCTTGACGATCGAGCGCGCCTGCTCGTGGACGAACTCGACCAGCGATTCGATCGCGCCGACGAAGCGGTTGGGCACGCCGGCGTGGATCATCCGTGCCGCGCGGTACATCAGCCAGGCGGTGAGCGCCGCCGTGAGCACGGAGTAGAAGACCGTGTCCCAGTTGACGATCGAGAAGTCGACGATGTTCTTCTGCTGCGCGCCGGAGGAATTCAGGTGCGCCAGATGGTGAACGATGTATTCGGAAGCGGTCGGAGCGTGCGAGCCGGCGGCCATGGTTTCCCGATTCTGTCGCGTTGGCGGTTCGTGTCAGTGCGGCTTCAAAGCGTATTGCCGTTGGCCTCGCCCTTCGCCGGGGTCACGGATCGCACGAAGGCCAGTGCGAACAGCGGCGCCTTCAGTGCGACGATCAGCCCGATCAGCAGCGGCAGCCACCGGATGTCCGGCACCGACTTCACGATCCAGGCCAGCAGGCCGACCGTGAGGCCGAGCTTGGCGAACTCGCCCAGGAAGAAGACCACCGGGTAGGATTCCGGGGGACGCTTCCGGTGCAGCGACAAGCGCAGCGCAAACAACGCATTCGGGACGATCGCCACGGCGCCGCCCAGCAACAGGAACCGGGCGCTTTCCATGCCTGTCGTCAACCCGGCAACGAGTGCCAGGACGGCGACGGCGGCGATCTGCAGTCCGACGGCGGCCAACATGTTTCGAGCGTATCGGCGGTGCCATCGGCCCGCAATGGGCAAAGACGCAGGATTCTAGCGTCCGGTCAAAGGTGGGTCAAACGATTCGTTGCAACGCAACATCGCGACCGCCGGCCGCGCGCCCCGGATTCGCGGCATCCGTGGTGAAAGCATGATCTGCGTCAAGACGACCGAGGGAGCGACATGTCCCGTCTCGCGATCCGCCTGCTGACTTCCCGCGCGTTCGCCGTGGTCGGGATGCTGCTGACGGCGATTCTGGTTGCTGCGGGCGCACATGCGGCGCCGGATCCCGACCCGGCGCGCTTCAACGGCACCGTGGTGCGCGTCGAGGCGGAGATCGTGCCCGACGGCCAGACGGCGCAGTCGCTGGGGCGCAAGCGCAGCGGCTCCGGCGTCATTCTCGACGAGCGCACGGTGCTGACGATCGGCTACCTGGTGCTCGAGGCCGAACAGGTGTCGGTGATC
>CAYVUV010000028.1:0-74027 GCA_964455095.1 uncultured Binatia bacterium (SeqCode) | reverse complement strand
TGAGGCGAATCCTAAAGGGTAGCTGGGATCGCGGCTGGATCTTGGGGTGGCGTAAGATTACGGGCACCGAGAAACAGCGGACCGTGATTGCTTCACTTATTCCCTGCATGGCTGTGGGGGACTCATACAACCTCCTCACGTCATCGGCTCCGGTCAGCGATCTTGCCTGCCTGTACGCTAACCTGTGTTCTTTTGTCCTGGACTACTCGGCTCGACAAAAGGTTGGCGGGACAAACCTCACATATAACTACTTCAAGCAGTTCCCGGTTCTTCCCCCCCAAACGTTCACGCCCGGCTGTCCCTGGTTTCCCGGTGCGATACATGTCGGATTCCTCCTACCGCGCATCCTTGAGCTGACCTACACCGCCTGGGACCTCGAGCCCTTCGCCCACGACGTCGGCTACGACGGCCCGCCCTTCCGCTGGGACCCCATGCGGCGCTTCCTGCTCCGGTGCGAGCTCGACGCCGCGTTCTTCCACCTCTACGGTCTCTCGCGCGACGACACCGACTACGTGATGGATACCTTCCCGATCGTCCGCAAGAACGACGAGAAGGCCCACGGCGAGTACCGCACCAAGCGCGTCATCCTCGAGATCTACGACGCCATGGCCGAAGCCGCGCGCACCGGCACGCCCTACCAGACCCGCCTCGACCCGCCGCCCGCCGACCCGCGCGTCGCGCACCCCGACACCCGCCCCGCCGCGGAGAAGAAGGGCGAGCGATGACGAAGCCGCCGCGTAAGAAGCCCGCGAAGGCGGGGGCCAGGAAAGTCTCCGCAGTGCGGAGACAATCGGTGACTGCGCGCCACCAGTTCGCAGATGCGACGTCCACTGCGTCGCTGGTATTCCCGGATGATGCCGAGGTCACAGCGCTCGCGCACATGGTGCGTTTCGCCGAGACCTTCACTGATGGGGAGATTGTCTCGACGCTGTCGAGAGAATTGGCTTCCGAGGCCGCATGCACCGGCAAGCCCTACCAGACCCGCCTCGAACCGCCGCCCGCCAACCCGCGCGTCGCGCACCCTGACACCCGCCCCGCTGCGGACAAGAAGGGCCAGCGATGACAAAGCCGCCGCGCAAGAAGCCCCCGAAAGCAGGGGCGAAGAAAGTCTCATCAGCGATGAGACAAACGTCGGCCAGTATTGGGGACGCCCAGATTGTCGCCGCGCCGCGGCGACAATCAACCGCGCTCGATTCCGCTGGGAAGTTCGACGAGGTCCTCGCACTCATCGAGGCAGCCCGGCGACGCGCGTACCAAGCCGTCAACACTGAGCTGGTCGGGCTGTACTGGCAACTCGGTGAGTACATCAGCAAGAAGATCGTGACCGCCGAGTGGGGCGACGGGGTGGTCGACGAGCTCGCCGCCACGATCGCGCGCGAGTATCCCGGCATGCGCGGCTACACGCGCCGCAACCTGTTTCGGATGCGGCAATTCTACGAAGTCTACCGGGACGAGAAGAAAGTGTCAGCGCTGCTGACACAATTGCCCTGGACCCATCACCTCCTCATCCTCAGCCAGACGAAGCTCCGCGAGGAACGCCAGTTCTACATGCTGGCAGCGATCAAGGATGATTGGACCTCGCGCGAGCTGGAACGCCAGCTCCGCAGCCAAGCCTTCCGCCGACGAGAACTCAGCGCGAAGAAAGTGTCAGCGGCGCTGACACAAATTCACCCGACCGCCCTCGAGAACTTCAAGAACGCCTACACCCTCGAGTTCCTCGACCTGCCGAATGGCCACTCAGAAGCCGACCTGCACGGCGCGCTACTGCGTAACCTGGGCCGCTTCATCACCGAGATTGGTCGCGACTTCTGCTTCGCCGGATCCCAGTACCCGGTGCAGGTTGGCAACCAGGACTTCGCGATCGACCTCGTATTCTTCCACCGCGGCCTGACCTGCCTCGTCGCCTTCGAACTGAAGGTCCGCGAATTCCGCCCCGAAGACCTTGGCAAACTGAGCTTCTACCTGGAGGCGCTCGATCGCGACGTGAAGAAGCCACAGGAGCGGCCCTCGATCGGCGTCCTGCTCTGCGCGACGAAGGACAACGAAGTCGTCGAGTATGCCCTCAGCCGTACCCTGTCGCCTGCGCTAGTGGCCGAGTACCAGACCGTGCTGCCGCCGAGGGCGCTCTTGCGGCGAAAGCTCCACGAGCTCTACGCACAGCTCGCACCGAGCGACCCCGCCGCGCCCTCAGCAGAAGCTGCAATTCGCCACAAAGCTGGTGGCGAATCTGGCGAGAGGAGGAGCAGGGCCCGAAAGCCAGCGACGAAGCGCAAGGGACGCAAGCCATGACCATCGCCTTCTCGCCCGTCATCGCCTCGCGCCTGGAAAAGGCCGCCGTTGACAACGGCTTTGACCAGGACCTGCCGCGCGAAGGAAATTGGCTCGGCTTCGCGAGCACGCAGTGCCCGCTGCGCATCTGGGTCGGTAGCTCCGGCGAAGCCGTCTTTCTCGCCGCCTTCTCGCAGCAGAACGTTGCCCGCGCGCTCGGCGAATACGGCACGCCCGCGGCCGCCCCGCTCCCGAATGGAGCCCTCGACGGCCGGGCCGTCACCGACATCTCAGTACTCCACCGCCTGCTTCGCCGCGCCTTCCAGCTCAGCAAGACGCTACCCGACGAGCTCCTCCACACCTTCGAGAAGCAGACCGCCGCGCTGCCGAGAACCACCGAGGCCGAGCGCCTGGTCGTCCAACGCGTCGGCCAGGACATCTTTCGCCGAGGCCTCCTCGAGTACTGGGAAGGCCGCTGCGCCATCACCGGCCTCGCCGTCCCCGAGCTCCTGCGCGCCAGCCACATCAAGCCGTGGGCGGACTGCGCCACCGATGCCGAGCGCCTCGACGTCTTCAACGGCCTCCTGCTCGCCCCGCACCTGGACGCTGCGTTCGACTGCGGTTTCATCACCGTGGCCGACGACGGCACGGTGCTCGTGTCAGCAGGGCTTGGCGATGCCGCGCGCAAGCTGCTCGGCATCGACTCGAGCTTGCGGGTCCGCGCCCTCACCGATGCACATCGCATCTACTTGCCCTGGCACAGGGCCAAGGTCTTCAAGGCAACTCCTGCGTGAAAAACACCGGCCCCCTCACGACGCCATTCCTCACGCAGCTCGATTCGCGCGCCGCGATCAAGGGATCGCGGGATCCTCTCGGCGTGCAGGCGCTCTGGTCACGGCTCGGGCGCCACGTCATTGCGAACCTGACCACCGTGAGCAATTCGGTGCGCGACTTCACCGTGCTGCTGCTCGGCTACTACTTCGCCGAGCGGGTGGCTGAAGAAGGCGGCACCGCGGGGGACCTTGCGACCTTCCTGAAGTGGGAACAGCTCGCCGCGTACGCGCGCGCCCACGTCAACAAAGAGCGCGCCTTCCGCGGCACGGAACGCGTGTGGCGCCGGCTCGCCGAAGACGATCGGGTTCGCCTCGGCCTCGATGCCAACGCCCAGATTCTCGGCAACCAGAAAATCTACGGGCTCTGGGGCCTGTACACGATCCCGGCGAAGGCATCCGGCCTCCTGGAAGGCGACCCCACTCGCCTCACAGTACCAGCCAGACTCGTGGTCGAGCGCAGCCTGGTGCCGGTACTCGAATCGGCTGGAGCACGCACCGTTCGGGGCATCGTGGATCGCCTGCGCTCGGATGCGTACCCCCTCGATGTCCGAAAGGATGCGGCAGTACTCAAAGGTGTCGCCAAGGCCCTCGGCACCCTCCGTGCGGCGGAGCGCGACCTCTACCGCGAGCACCTCCTGCACGGCGGCCGTGGCGATCTCGATCCCAACCGCGGCACGCAGGGCAGGCAACAGGTGTTCGCGGAGCTCTTGACCGAGACGCTCGAGGAGGACGACTGGTCGCTCACGCCCGAGTCGATGCGCGCCTTGGCCATGCGCGCCCGGAAGCGCGGCGAAGTTGGCGACCAACTCGCCTTCCAACTCGAGCGCATCCGCACCGCGGAATTGCTCCTGGCCCCCGCGGCCGCGTTCTTCGAACATCTGCTCGGATGCGACGGTCAAACGCCGGCGCAGATAGCCAAGGACGTTCGCCAGCATTGGGGCGCAGCGCCGCGGCGCACGGTCGACATCGAGGCAACCGAGGCGCTCGAGCCGGACCTGCGCGCAGGGAACGACGACCCCGAATCGGGACAACGGTGGACTCAGCTCGCGGCGGCGTTCCACAACGCCCGCTACGAGGACGCGATCCAGCTCGTTCTCGATCAGAACGCCGCGGTGATGAAGGCGCGCGGCGCCGCGGCACCCTGGGCCGTCATGCGCGACGGCAAGCTCGACGTCCGGTTCCGCGACGAACAGCTCGGCAGACTCCCGGAAGCCGACGCGTTGCCCGGTTACTGGCGCCACGCCTATTTCGTCGGCTCGCTACGGAGCGTGGCCGGTGCCCTTCGAGGCTCGGAATGAGCGAGATCCCTCGCGCCGTCCTATCGGAACATTTCCTAGAGCGGATGAAGGATCGCCGGCTCGTGTCGGCAGTCTTCACGACGTTTCGCCTCGAACCGAGCTTCTTCGAGACCGAAGTACTGCCCGTCTTCTTCGACATTCCCTTGAGCCATGCCCCAGCCATCAAGCTGGTCCAGCTCGAGGACGCATTGAAATCCCTGCCGGGGTCGATCGCGGTCTACTACGACCAACACGGTCTCGTGGCCGACGGAGGCGCGGCGAAGCTCGACATCCGGCGGATTCCGATCTGGCACGCGACCGGCATTTTCCATCCGAAGAACGTCCTCGCGCTCGTCGAGAGCACCGAGCCGGACGACGACGGACATCACGCTCGCGCCCTCCTCTTCGGATGCTTGTCCGCGAACCTCACGCGCGCGGGCTGGTGGGAGAACGTCGAGGTCGCACATGTCGAGGAGATCGGCGATGGAGAACTCACCAATCTCCGCGATGCGCTCATCGGATACCTCGACGCACTCGTCCGCGCCGCCGAAGGGCGGCGCGCGAACGACGAGTTGCGGGCGGAACACGCCGCGCTGAGCGATATCCGTGCGTTCCTGCGCGGCACAACCCAGCACAAGCACCGCTCCATTGGTGGTCGGCTGCTACCCCACTTCCATGACGGCGAGGCATCGCTGCCGGACTTCGTCGAGACCGCCGCAGGGAAGTCGCTGCGTGGCTTCTGCCTCGAGGTAATCTCTCCCTATTTCGACACCGGCGGTGTCTCCGCTCCGCTCGAGGAGCTGCTCTCGCGCTTCGACCCTCGTGAGACACGAGTGTTCCTTCCTCGAAGCGAGCGCGGCGAGGCACTGTGCTCCGAGGCTCTGTTTGCCTGGGTACGCAACTGCCCCGACGTGTCCTGGGCAGCGCTCCCCGGCGATCTCCTCCGACTTGGAAAAACCGAGGACGCCAGACCTCGGGGCGTCCACGCGAAAGTCTATCGGTTCTTCGAGCCGAAGAGGGGCGGGCGCGAGATCCTCTACGTCGGCTCGACCAACCTAACGGCCGCTGGGTGTCGCCTAGCAGGACGGGGCGGCAACTGGGAGACCGGGTTTCTCGTCGAGGTCACCACTGGCTCGCGTCCTGACTGGTGGCTGACCACCGAAACGAAACGGCCACTCGCATTCGCCCCACGCGAGGAAGACGAAGGCACAGCGGCGAGCGGAGGCACCAGACTCATTCTCCGATTCCGCTGGAACACGCATGAGGCTAGCGCCTTCTGGGGCGACGCCACCGAATCCCCCGCGCTGTCGGTACAGCACGGAGGCGTGAGTGTGCTGGAGCTTGTCGGCCTCCCGGCGCGCACCTGGGTGAAGCTCGACGCCGATCAGAGCGGCCAGCTCGAACAAGTGTTGGTCTCGACGTCGCTTCTCGAAGTTTCGGGCGAGGGTGTCGAGCCCGGCCTTCTACTCGTCCAGGAGGAGGGCATGTCGCACCGCCCCTCGCTCCTTCTCGACCTGACTGCCGCTGACATCCTCCGCTATTGGGCGCTCCTCACGGTCGAACAGCGCGCCGCCTTCATCGAGGCCCACGCGCGGATCGCTGGTGATGACGATCCGCTGATTGCGAGATTGGCCCCCCTTCCGGTCGAGAGGACGCTGTTCGACCTCTTCGCCGGGGTGTTCCTCGCGTTCGACAGTCTCGACGAACGCGTCCGCGCTGCACTCAATGAGGGTAAGCCCCGTGAAGCCGACTACCGCCTCTTCGGCAGGAAGTACGATTCGCTCGGGACCTTGCTCGATCGCGTCTTGAAAGACGCCGGCGCGGGAACTGGGGATCGCGTTGAGCAGTACGTGGTCACGCTCTGCGCGAAACAGCTGCTGCGCGAGCTGAGCCGGTCGTTCACCGACTACTTTGCCGAGCATCGCGACGATATGAAAGAGATCGAGGCGCGTCTCAGCGACGCCGCCGCCCTTCGCGCTGGAATCGCCGCGGGCTCACCAGATATGCCGGAGTTCCTCGAGTGGTTCGAACGGTTGTTCCTGAGTCGCGCGGAAGCGTTGTCGGAGGGGCAGCAGTCATGATCGACCTCGAAGCGGCGCGAGCGCTCCTCGACTTTGGCAAGCGCATCGGCGAGGGACATCGCGCCGAGGAGCAGCTCCGCGGCGCAGTCGCGATCCACAACATCCTCCGCAAGCATCGGCTTGCCTATCTCGCCGACGAGGTCGGCATGGGCAAGACATATGTGGCACTGGGCGCCCTCGCGCTCTTCCGGCACTTCGACCCGGGGTTTCGTGTCCTCGTGATCGCGCCGCGCGAGAACATCCAGCGTAAGTGGCAGAAGGAGCTGACGAACTTCGCCGCCCACAACGTGCGGTTCGACGACCTGCGCATGCGCTCGCTGGATGGCCGTCCCGCGCGCCCCCTGGTCTCCTGCGGCAACCTCCTCGCTCTCGTCCACGAGACGAGTCTCGACCCGAACCGAGACTTCTTCCTGCGCATGTCCAGCTTCAGCCTTCCGCTCGGAAGAACGGGAGAGGACTGGAAGAAAGTGCGCGATGGCCTCCAACGGCACCTGCCGTGGCTCCCCGACGAAGCGTTCGACCTGCGGAATAAGGAGGTCTTCAAGAGGAATTTCGCGCGCGCCCTCTGCTGCGCCTTGCCGACCTTCGATCTGGTGATCGTCGATGAAGCACACAATCTCAAGCACGGCTTCGCGACGTCAGGCTCGGCGCGAAACCAGGTTCTCGCTGAGGCATTTGGCCGGCATGCTCCGGCTGACGCCCCCAACGCGCGCCTGTTTCCCCACTACGGTCCGCGCGCCACGCGTGTGCTGTTCCTCTCCGCCACGCCGCTTGAGGAGACCTACCGGCACATCTGGAACCAGCTCGACCTCTTCGGGCTCGCGTCCGGCTTCGACGAGCTGCGTGCGGACGACGTGCCCGAAGCACGCAAGAAACAAGTCGCCGCCCAGTTCCTGGTTCGCCGTGTGACCTCGATTCAGATCGGCGGGCGCGAGCACACCAAGAACATGTATCGCCGCGAGTGGCGCGCTGGCGGCGTGGGGCAGTACGACGAGCCGATCACGGTAACCGACGATCGGCAGCGCCTCCTGGTCGCGCTGGTGCAGAAAAAGGTGAGCGAGCTGCTCAGCGGCAAACAGTTCAACCGCTCGTTCCAGATCGGCATGCTCGCCTCCTTTGAGAGCTTCCTCGAAACCGCCAAGTTGAAACGCAACGACGACGAGCTCGTCTTCGACGACGCGGACCAAACGGATGTCCCACGCGAGCGTGACGGAATCGACGTCCACGATCTCAACCGCCTGGCGAGAAGCTACCGGCACAAGTTCGGGCGCGAGATGCCGCACCCAAAGATGGACGCCGTCGTCGACGGGCTTGCGTCGGCGTGGACGACCGGCAGGAAATCGTTGGTCTTCGTCCGGCGCGTCGCGTCGGTAAAGGAGCTGAAGCGCAAGCTCGATGAGCGATACGACGACTGGATCATTCCCTACCTTCGCAGCCGCCTGCCGACGGAATTGCAGGAGCCGTTCGATGAAGTCGTCGCCCGCTATCGTCGCGAGAAGGCCGAGGCCGAGCCGACTCAGCGCGGAGCGGTCGCTGCACCGGACGATGTGATCAGTACGGATGTCGACCCAGACGATCGCGGTGGCACCGACACCTTCTTCGCCTGGTTCTTTCGTGGGGAGGGTCCGAAGGGCGTCCTGAGCGGGGCGAACGTGCAGGGGCGCTTTATAAAGGGAAGCGGGGCCTACTCGACCTTCTTCGCCGACAACCATGTGATGGAGCTGCTCGGCAGCGAGCCCGGCAAGGTTCTCGAGTCGCTCGCTACTGCACTTGGTCTTCCGCTGGCAGAGGCGAACGACAGAGTGCGTGAACATGCGGCGAAGTACCTGAGCCGAAAGGCCAAGGTGGTCACGCGCGCGAGCCGCATGGAGGCGGCGCAGGCCGCAGCGCTCGAGCTGCTCCGCGATTGCAAGGGCTCGGAATACGCGGATCGCGCCGGTGTGATCTGGTACGAGCGGTACCAGACATCCAGCGAGCCCTCCCGCACAGCCCCCCCGGAGATTTCCAGCGCCCTCGAGCAAGCGACTTTTTTCACCGAGCTGCGACGCCCTGAGCGAGCTGACCTGCGAACGCGCATCTGGCCGGCCGCGACCTGGCCACCATCCACGATCGAGGAGTTCCGCATCCACTTCCGTGAGCAAACGTTGCGCGCTGAGCTTCTCGCTACCGCGGCGCGACTCGGCCACGCGTTCATCGATCTCTATGTCGCCGCGATGACTGGTCGAACTACCCTCTCACTCGGGCGCCGCCCCAAATCGGTCGGCACGACGGACGATACGGAGGAGCGCGAGATCGAAATCGGTGGGGACCGCCTTCTCCGCGAGTATCTGGACCTCCTCGAGTCGCAGCTCCGGACGGAAGGCGGTCGACCATGGGGCGCCCTCGATGAGGTCACGGAGCTTGCGACGAACTTCGAACTGATTCTCGACGTGAACATGCCAGACGCGCGAAGTGCATCGCTCGGCGAGTCGGCCCGCTACGTGGATCGGCTCCTGCGCCAGCAGCAGCCGACGGGGGGAATGGCGGGACAGGTCAACCAGACCCTCCTTCGTCAGTTTCGCATGCCGGGGTATCCGTTTGTGCTCGTGACGACCGATCTGCTGCAGGAAGGTGAGGACCTTCACACCTTCTGCTCGTCGATCCACCACTACGGAATCTCGTGGACCCCGTCCGCGATGGAGCAGCGCATCGGGCGCATCGACCGCGTGCGGTCACAGACTGATCGCAGGCTCCCGTCGCTCGAGCGCGAGCCGACTGGAGACGACTGGCTCCAGGTCTACTTCCCGCACCTGCAGGACACCGTAGAGGTGCTGCAGGTCGAGAACGTACTCAATCGGATGAACACGTTCCTCCGATTGATGCATGAGGACCTGACCGTACCGGCGACCGAACAACGCCGCATCGACGTGCAACGCGAGATGGTCGCAGTCAGAAAGCGCGTCGCGGCTTTTCGAGATCCACTCAAGAGCGCCTTCCCGGTGCCAGAAGGGGCGACCAAAGGGTCCAAGCTCTCGCTCGCCGTCGACGACGGGCTGGGGACACGGGTGCGCGAGCGGTTCGAGCGCCTGATGAAAGTTGATCTTGGCGCGCCGCCAATCGACTGGACTCCGCACCCACCGAAGGGGGCACTCCTCGGGACCGCGATCCTCCCGAGCGGGCGAGTGCAGCCGTTCACGCTCGTGCTTCGCTCCGACCACGGGCACCCGGTCGTCCGTTGCGTGAGCCCGATCGGGCGCACGACCCCCAAAGAGGATCCTGAGCCGATCGTGGCGCGCGCAGCAGGTCTTCCGTCCCGAATCGGCGCGATCTTGACCAAGACGGAGCGGCTCTACGACTTGACCGTCGAGGACGACGTGCTGCTCGGCGCAACCGAGCATGATGCGGCGCGTGTGGGCATGCTTGTGCGCCGGGTGACCGAACAGGCGGACCACATGGAGCGGGAGCACTTCCAAGATGGGCGAGACGCAACCATCGACGCGTTCGAAGACGATCTTCGAGAGGAGGGCACCAATGGGACCTGAATGGCGCACTCTTGCCCGCGGGTTGAACGCAGACATCAACGGTGAGGACGTAGTGGTTCGCTTCGAGAACGGCCGATTCCACCGTGTCCGCGTGCACGAAACCGAGGAGGCGTTCGAGGTTCGCGCCGTTGTCGCCGGCGCCGCGTCTGTGCGAGGCATTGACGACCTCGCGATTCGGATCTGGCGGCACAACCGAGCGGCCCAGCTAGTCAGCTTCCGCATCGACACACGCGGCCGCGTTTGCGCCCAGGGCTGGGTCCCGAAGGCCGGGGTAACGACGGAGGAGTTCCAGCTCGTCCTGCGCCGCGTGGCGGTCGAGAGCGATCGGCTGGAGTTCTTACTAACGGGGAAAGACTCGGAATAGGCAGCTCACGGGCCCGCTGCCGAGACGCCCGCGGCCCCAGCTAACGGCAGCTGAGCCGATTGCTCAACGCACGACGGCGAGCACCGGCCAGGTACCCGGGACGCCGCGCAGCACGTGCTGGCCGCGGTCGTCGAATTCGATGCCGGCGCCGAGCACGAGGTCGCGTACGGTGCCGCTGACGAGCACTTCGCCGGCGCCGGCGAGCTCGGCGACGCGGGCACCGACGTGGACGGCGATGCCGGCCAGGTCGTCGCCGAGCCGTTCGCACTCCCCGGCGTGCACGCCGGCGCGCACGGCGAGCCCGAGCCGTTTCACCTCCGCGACGATCGCCTGCGCGCAGCGAATGGCGCGCACCGCGCCGTCGAAACGCGCCAACACGCCGTCGCCGGTCGTCTTCACGCAGTGCCCGCCGGCCGCCTCGACCAGGCGCCGAATGACGCCGTCGTGGTCGTCGAGCACGTCGCGCCAGGCCCGATCGCCGAGCGCCGCGGCACGGCCGGTTGAGCCGACGATGTCGGTGAACAGCAGCACGGTCAGCAGGCGCTCCGGCCCGGGCATCGACGGAGCACCGGTGAGCAGCTCTTCGACGGCCTCGCTGACCCTGCGCCGCTCGCAGAATTCGCCCAGCAACGAAAACGGCGCCTCCTCGACGATCAGCCGCGCGCCCGCAATGTGCTCGGCGAGATAGCGCGCCCCTTCGACCGGCCAGGCGGGATGGTCGCGATGGTGGACGATCACGGTGGGGACACGAATGGAGACCAGCAAGGGCCGTAGGTCGACATCGAACCCCATGCGCATGAGGGCGGCTGCGGCGCGCGGCGGACACGCGCGCCGTTCAACGCGAGCGAAGTAGTCGCGGGCTGCCTGCGATCGATCGCCGTAGAGACGACCCATGATGCCGGTACCCCAATCGCGCTCGACACGATCCAACAGACGCCCCGTGAGGGCGGGATCGAGACCGTAGGGAAAGTCCGGCCGGCGGCTGCCGCACGGCCCGGTCGCGTGTAGGACCAGGGCTTGGACGCGCTCGGGATACATGGCGGTGTACTGCAACGCAATGACTCCGCCGTCGGCGACACCGATGAGCACGGCCTTTGCCGAACCGGCGGCGTCCATGACCGCGCGCACGTCGTCGGCACGTTCTTCGATCGTCGGCGTCGCATCGTGTGCCAAGCGATCGGAGAGCCCCATGCCCCGCTTGTCGAACAAGATCACGCGGCCCAGGCGCGCCAGCCTTCCGATGAACCGCACCAGCCCCGGCGTCTCCCACATCACCTCCAGGTGGTTCAGCATCCCCGGCACTTCGACGATGTCGATCGGCCCCTCGCCGACGACTTGATAGGCGATGTGCAGGTCGACGCTTTGCGCGTACTGGACCGGGGGTTGCTCGGGCATGGAGATTCGTCCTGCGCCAGGGACTGTCACACCGCCACGGCGGCGTCCAGTGGCTTTGCAGTCGGTGCGGTCTCTGCTTCCTCTCCCGCCGGGAGCTTTGCCCAGAAACGCCAATTCAGGGGGTGCCACGGATGATTCGGAGAATCACGAAACCACGAAAGAGTGAAACCACGAAAAACAGACTCAGTCATTTCAGGCCCTACAGATCTAAGTGTCGTGTTCTCGTACCTTCGAGCTTTCGTGATTCTCTGGTGCGCTGGCACCTTCTTTGGCAAGGCCCCCGGCGGGACAGGAATTCTAGCCGAATCGCGGCGGGACGGTCCGCCTCACGGCGCGCTGCGTTCGCAGGCGAGCAGGCGCTGATACTGCGCCCACGCCGGACCGCCCACTGCCTGCAAACGGCCGGCGAGCAATCGCGTGTCGTACGCGCGGACCAGGCGCACGACCGGAGCGCGCCGTGTGCGCAGGTCATCGAAGCGCAGGGCCAGTTGGTCCGCCGCGTCGCGCGCGGTGCGATACGCGAGCGCTTCAGGCGCCGTGTCGAGCGCCGCACGGATGGCATCGCGGTTGGCGGCGATCGTCGGCGCGAAGTCCGGATGCCACGGGTCGTCGAGCACCGGCCAGCGCTCGAGCAAGGCGATACGCAGCGCCGCATAGCGCTCGCTCTCGCGCGCTTCCGCGTCGGCCAGCGCCGCATCGGCGTCGTCGAGACCGCGCTCGATCTCTTCGGCCCGCGCCCGCGCGCTGACCGCGTCGCTCAGCCCGAGCTGTGCGCCCAGCGCCGCGATGACCGCGTCCTCTTCGGGCAGTGCCACCGGCACCGCTCGGCCACCGTCCGGCGCCACCTGGCGCAGCCAGCGCTCGGACGTCGAGGTCGGCACGTCGAATGCCGCCGAGGCGATGCGCACGCGCGTGTGTGCCTCGAGCAGGGAGATCACGCCGTCGCCGTCGAAGTCGATCGCGGCGCGCGGCAGCGGCGTGCCGTCGCGCGTCTCGCCGCGCAGGGCGTGCAGAAAGTGGATGCCGTAGCCCTCTTGCTCGCGGCGGTTGGGATTGGCGTCGCAGCCGCTCGATTCCTGATCCCATTCCGCCGCGAAGAGCCCGCAGCGCTGACCCGCCGCGGCGCCGCGGTCCGGGTCGGCGCCGGCGAAGGCGAGGTCGGCGAAGCCGCCCGCATAGCACGCGGTGATCACGACGCGCACTGGCCGCGCGGCCGGCGCGCCATCGAGCAACGCGGCCAGATCGGCCACCGTGAGGTTCGCGCCGCCCCACAGGTTGAGCTTGTTCTCGCGTGCCGAGTTGCCGGGCTCGCCGTGTGAGGCGACGTAGAGCAGCAGCGGAGCCGTGCCGGCGCTGAGGGCGTCCGTCAGCGCCGCCATTGCGCCGTCCCGGGTCGCCGGCGCGGCCGTGGCGAGCTTCGGCAGGCGGTAGCGCGACTCGCGCCCATCGCGCGGGTCCAGCAGCGCGCCGAGGTCGAGCAGCAGCGAATCGCCGCCCGGTTCCTTGCGCAGCACCTGGACGCCCTGCGCGTGCGCGCCGCCGGCGAACAGCACGACGCCGTCCGGGCCCAGGACTCGCTGCGCCAGGGCGAGGTCTTGCTCCAGCGACACCTGCGTCGACACCGGGTCGGCGCCGCCGCCGACGGCGATCCAGCGCACCGGATGAGGCGCGGCGGGACTGCCGCCGGACGCGCTCTCGGCCCACACCGGCGCCGGCGTGGTGCCAATAGCAATCGCTAGGGCAATCCAGACGATACGAACCATGAATCCAGACGCTCCTCGTTCATTTCTTCGGCCCTGTAGATCCCTCTAGTTTCCTCTCCCGGATGGGAGAGGATTAAGGTGAGGGGAATTCAATTGCGCCGAAGGCCACGGCTGGGTTTTTAGCCTTGAAAGAGCCGCCAAAGTCGAGGTTGGCTTCGCCGATCAATGATATCCCCCTCATCCTGTCCTTCTCCCATCCGGGAGAAGGAACCCTCGCGCGCCAGGTCTCTGGAATTGCGAAACGCACCACTTATCGCATCCCGTCGACCGGCGCGAAGCGCGCCAGTCCCCGCCGCAGCCCCGTCGCCAGGCGTGGGCGCGATGTGCTACGCGTGGAGCAGGTACGGTGCGGCGCATGAGCTCCGTCAACATGCCCAACATGCCAACGATGAACGACTCCGCCACCACCGCGGCGGGCGCCGATGCGCGCGCCTTGCGGCAAACGGCCAGCGCCTGGACGCTGCTGCGCGCGGCGCTGGGCGGACCGCGTGAGATTGCCGGCAAGCTGCGGCGGCTGGGCCGCACGTTGCGGCTCTACGTCGACGGCGCCGAGATCGATCGGCGCCTGCGCGCATTGGAGGCGCAGGGCTTCATCGAGCGCCGGCCAGCGCGGCTGCAGATCCTGTTCGGCAGTTTCGACATGCTGCGCTTCGTCATCGAGCCGGCGTCGCGCGACTACTATCAACAGAAGGGCATCTCGTTCGGCTTTCACCAGCTTTTGCGCGTGCTCGACGACCCGGTGTCGATGATGGATCCGACCGGGTTTCTGTCGGACCGCGATACCATCGTCGGTCACGTCATGCAGGTGGTGCACCTGAACCCGGTCTACGACCTGCAGTTGATCCAGATGTTCCCCGACGGGCTCGCCGACTTCGAACGCCAGGTCGCCGCCATGGTCGACGGCACGCACCCGCGCCACCGCACCATCGGCGCCATCGTCGAGGACCCCGACTACCACGCCCGGTTGCTCGACTACGTGCGCCGTTTCCGCGCCGACCCGCACACCCCGCCGCCGGTGCGCGAAGAGCAGACGCTGCGCGCCGACCCGCACTTCGCCGCCGCCGAGCGCACCTTCGCCACGCTGCCGGGGTTCATTACCTACTGCCACAAGCTGCCGACCGATTTCGGCGCGCTGCTGCGACGGTACCGAAACCTGCGCCGTTTCCCGCTCGAGCTCGCGGGGACCTGAGTAAGACAAGATTGCTCACCACAGAGGATACAGAGTTCACAGAGAAGAAGGGAACGAGAGGGAGTCATGAGCAAGACCGTCAAATCGGACGAGGAGTGGCGTCAGCAGCTGACGCCGGAGCAGTTTGCCGTCTGCCGCCAGAAGGCGACGGAGCGACCGTTCACCGGCACGTACTACCAGTGCAAGGACGACGGCGTGTACCGCTGCGTGTGTTGCGACAACCCGCTGTTCACCTCGGAGACGAAGTACGAGTCGGGCAGCGGCTGGCCGAGCTTCTGGGCGCCGGTCACCCCCGACGCGGTGCGCCAGGAGATCGATCTCAGCCACGGCATGCGCCGCGTCGAGGTGCTCTGCGGCCGCTGCGACGCGCACCTCGGGCATCTGTTCGACGACGGCCCGGCGCCCACCGGCCAGCGCTTCTGCATGAACTCCGTCGCCCTCAAGCTGGAGAAGAAGGAGTAGCGCCGCCATGGAGCAAACCGCGGGGAACGCCGAGCAGCGTCAGTACTGGAACGAGCAAGCCGGCCCCAAGTGGGTGGCGCTGCAGGATCTGATCGACGTGCAGATTCGCCCGCTCGGGCAGCGGGCGATGGACCGCGCCGCCCTGGCGCACGGCGAGCACGTGCTCGACGTCGGCTGCGGCTGCGGCGACAGCAGCCTCGAGCTGGCGCGGCGCGTCGGCGCCACCGGATCGGTCACCGGGCTGGACATCTCGGCGGTCATGCTCGAACGCGCGCGGGCGCGCGCCGAAGCGGCCAACCTCGCGCACGCGCGCTTCGAGGCCACCGACGTGCAGACGCACGACTTCGAAGGCGCCGACTTCGACGTCGTCTTCTCGCGCTTCGGTGTCATGTTCTTCAGCGATCCGGTCGCCGCCTTCACCAACCTGCGCGGCGGCTTGCGGCCCGGTGGCCGGCTGGCGTTCGTGTGTTGGCAGGCGCTGCCCGAGAACCCGTGGATGTTCGTGCCGCTGATGGCGGCGCTGCAGCACATGCCGCCACCGCCGATCCCCGACCCCAACGCCCCGGGCCCGTTCGCCTTCGCCGACCCCGACCGCGTGCGCGGCATCCTCGACCGCGCCGGTTTCACCAACATCGGCTTCGAGCCGACGCGCGAAACCCTCACCGTCGGCGGCGGCGGCGACATCGACCAGACCGTCGACTTCCTGCTGCAGATGGGCCCCACCTCCCGAGCCCTGGGCGATGCCGACCCGGCCCTCGTCGCTGTGGTCGCCGGCGCCGTGCGCGAATCGCTCGCCCCCTACACCACCCCCACCGGCGTGCAGATGCCCTCGGCGGCGTGGATCGTCACCGCGCGGCGGGCGTAAGCGGCTTACACAACCGCCAGCTCACGCCGCAAAGGGATTGAGCAAGGCGGCGCCGGACCGTTCGACGTCCCCGACGTTGCGGGTGACCAGCGTCATCCCGTGGTGGACGGCCGTGGCTGCCAGCAGGCCGTCGATGGGTGCGAGCGGACGCGCGAGGCTCATCCCGCCCCAGATCCGGCAGATTTCCAGGGTGACCGGCAGGAGGTGATCGGCGTAACGGCGCTCGAGCTCGCTCAGCCAACGATCCAAGGCAGTCGCACCACGCGTATCGCGGCGGCGGAGCAGCTCAATTCCCCGGCGGATCTCGCCAACGACGAGCACGCTCACGTACAGATCATCCGCTTCGACGACCGAGAACCACTGACGAACGGACGGGTTGCAACGTTCGCCCTTGCGCAGCTCGGAGAGCACGTTGGTGTCGAGGAGAAACGCCATCAGAGCCGGACGCGGCGCATCCGCGCCACCGGGCGCTCAAACAGTTGGTCGCCTCCCACGTCTGGCATCTGGGCCAGATGGTCCTTGAACGAGCGCCGCCCGCCGCGACCTCGCTGGCTAAGGGCTTCACGAAGGATGCGCCGATGCTCCTCCTCCATCGACACACCACGCCGCGCTGCGCGCTGCTTGAGCTCAGCGACGACCTTGTCTTCGATGCTCCGGACAATCAGTTGGGCCATAGCAAATTGATAGCATTGATAGCGCTGGGGCGGCAATGAGCGGCGCTGACCCCCTCGACTGTGGACGAATCTCGACTTCAAGTTCTATAGCGATCCTCACTTCGACGATGATGGTGAATCGTGGATGACCCATCGACACAGCGCCGCCCCTGGTGGATGACCGCGTTGGCGGTGTTCTGTCTCGGCAGTGTGGGCTTTCTCGTTTGGCGCGATCTCTTCCTGGCGCATGTGCGCGATGTCGAGGTGTGGTTTGGCTTCGAGCTGCGCGGCGCGCCGGCGCTGCTGACCGCACCGATTCATTGGGCCGTCTTTCTCGTCGGCGCCTGGGGGTTTTGGTTTCAGCGTTCGTGGATTCTTCCCGGCGCGGCGGCGTATGAGCTCTACATCGCCTTCAGTCACCTGGTCTGGAATCAGACCAGCCCCAACGGGCGTGGGTGGCTCGCAGGCATTGTGCAGATGTTGGTGTTCTCGATACCGGGCGTCCTACTGTGGCGCGCACACCGCCGGCTCACGCGCAGTCCGTGATCGCGGGGAACGAGTATGTTTCCAGTCAACGCACCGAACCTGGTCAGCGCCTTCCGCGTCCTGTGTACACCGGTGCTGCTGGTGTTGGCGTGGCACGGGGCCACCGGCATCTTCCTCGCGCTCTTCGGTTTGGCACTCGCGTCCGACGTACTCGACGGCGCGCTCGCCCGCCGGCTCGGGCAGGAATCGGACTTCGGCGCCCGGCTCGATCAGTGGGCTGACTTCTCGCTCTGGGTCTGCCTGCCCTTCGGCGCGTGGTGGCTGTGGCCGGAGATCGTGCGCCGCGAGGCGCCCTATGCGATCCTCGCCGTCGTCTGCATGCTGGTGCCGACGGCGATCGCCTATCTGAAGTACCGGGCCGTTCCCGGTTACCACACCTGGTCGGTCAAGTTTGGGGCGGGGTTGATGGCGGTCAGCATCCCGCTCCTGCTGATCTTCGATTTCGCCTGGCCGTTCCGGTTCGCGGCGCTCTTTCAGTTGCTCTGCGCGGTCGACGAGTTGGGCATTACGCTCCTCTCGGCGGAGTGCCGGCACGACGTGCCGTCGGTGTTTCACGCCGCGCGAATGCGCCGGCGATAGGCAGCGCGCTTCAGGATTCCTGTCACGTATCGAACGAGGGTTCCTTCTCCCGGATTGGGAGAAGGACAAGATGAGGGGGATTAAACTGATGGGCGAAGCCAACCCCAGCTTTTGGCGGCCCGCCCAAGGCCGAACGTCATCCGTGGCCTTCGGCGCAATTGAATCCTCCTCACCTTAATCCTCTCCCATCCGGGAGAGGAAACCGGCGCGAGATACATTCATCACCCCATCGCGGTGGCGATATCCGCCCGGGTGGCGACGACGACACCTTCGGGGTGCGCCTCTTCCGGTGGCTGGATGCGCAGGCTGCGACGGGCGTCCGCGAGCGGCTGCGTCAGCAACTGCTCGTACGGAGCGACCGTCATCATCGCGGCGCGGCGGCCGCGCTGCCAGGCGCGGAACAGGTAGCGCTGCCACGAGAAGCGGATGTCCTTCGGACCGATCAGCGCCGCGGCGACGACGATGAACGCGATGCCACCGGTCGGGATCTGACCGAGGGTGAAGGCGAGGTTCGCCGCCTCACCGGCCTCGTCCATGCCGTAGCCGGTGAGCACGTGCCAGAGGTCGTGCATGTCGCGCACGCGGTCGCCGTAGAATTCGCGGTCGGCGTCCTGCGGCACCGGGTGCTGGCGCTGCACCATCTCCTCGGCGGCGACGAGCCCCTCGGCGGTCAGCTGCCCGGCCTCCATGAAGTCGGCGTAGGCGCGGCCGAGCGAGCCGGCCGGCAGGGCGCGCAGCGCGGCGCGGTCGGAGAGCGTCGCCAGCAGCGACGGGCGTTCGGCGAGCAGTCGCTGGCCGTCCGGATGGCGCAGGAAGCGCTGATAGGCGCGCTCGAAGCTGTTGCCGGCCAGCGAGTCGGTGATCTCGAACACCTGCTCGGTGCGTTGCGGGTCCTCGATGAGAAGCTGCAGCGCCTTCCAGGCGCGCCGCCACTGAATCTTGCGCCGCAGGGGGGTGTCGTTGGTCTGCATGATTGGTTTCCTCAGGCCGCCATCGGCCGGTGGGCACGCGCCAGCGGGGGCGCGGGCCGTATGAACATCGCTTTAGCACCGGAACGCCGGCGACGGGAAGTCAGCGCCGCCCCGAACACACCGAGGGCGCTGGCGAGCAGCACGGCCAACAGCAGCCAGCCGAAGCTGGTGCCGAAGTCGAAGGACATCGGCAGCACCGACGACATGACGGACGTGATAGGCATCATGCTCATATCCTCCTCTGGGCTCGTTGCTTCTGCGATCGACAGCTAGAGCAGAAGCCGTGCCACGGCGGGCCGCAATCGATCGAGTAAGGCCCGGCCGGTGCGCAACCACGGAACGCATATGGGCACATGCGCCTGGCCGCATATCCAAACAGGCGCCGGACTACGCCTCGGTGACGTTTGACCGCGCCGCGGAACGAGAACCAAGCCCCGCGGGGTGTTCCCGTGCTGGCACCGGGCTTGCGGTCTCGACACCCTGCATGGGATTGTCTGGCCTCAAAGACCCGCTCGCGTGATGGCTTCAGCATGAGCGAACCCAGCACCTTTCAGCTCGTCGCGGCCGGGGCCTATGTGCTGCCGGCGCTGATCTGGGCGATCGTCGCGCAGGACGGCTGGCGCGCGCTGCGGGCGCACGGCGCGCCCAACCAGCTCTCGACCCTGCTCCCCATCATCTCGACGTGCATCGGGGGGTTTTACGCCCTGGGCATGCTGCTGACCCTGGTGCCCGATGACCTGCACAACCACCCGACGCCGCCGCTGCTGGTGCTCTATTTCGCCAGCGACATCATGCTGATCAGCAGCGTCGCCATGTTCCACCATATGGCGCAGCTCTTTCCGCTGCGCGCGCCGTCGCCGCGCCGCCTCTGGCTGATCGCCAACTACGCCCCGGCGGTGGCGCTGATCTCCCTGTCCGCACACCTGTCCTGGCTTCCCGGCGCCACGCAACAGGAACGCGTCGGCACCTTCCAGATGCTGCTGTTCGCCTACATTCTCAGCGCGCTCGCGCTCAGCCTGTGGCAGATCAGCCGCTACGCGCGCCGCGGCCTGTGGCGGCCGGGCGGTCTCGGCGAGGCGCGCTACGCCGACGTCGTCATGCTCAGCGCCGGCCTGCTCGGCCTGGCGGTGCTGTTCGTCGCCGGGATCAAGGCCCCGCTGACCTGGGGCACGCCGCATTGGGTGTCGCTGGCCAACGTCGGCATCGGCATCCTGCTCGCCCTGCCCTTCGCGGCGCGCATCTTCGGCGAGGTCGTGCGCCGCCTGATCGCGACCGCCGCGACGATCGCCGGGGTCGCCGTCATCGTCCTCGCGCTGCGCTGGGCCGAAGGCGCGATCGATCAACCGGCGCTGCGCCCCGCCTTCGCCATCGCCACGCTCCTCCTGCCGGTGCTCGTGCTCGTCCGCGTTCAGGCCCCGCTGCACGCCGCCATCGACCACCTGCTGTTTCGGCGCGGCCGTTGGCGGCGCGAGCGGCTCAGTGCGGCGTTGCTCGCCCTCGCCCCGCAGCGCGGCATCGAGGAGTGTTGCCGGCGCGCGCTGGCGGAGATCGCCGCGGTCATGCAGTTGCGCGGCGCCGCCCTGCTGCTCGAGCGCGACCGTCAGGTCATCGCGCACGGGCGGCTCGATCTCGAGCCGCTGCGCCGCGTCTGGCCGAGCGGCCGTGCCGCCGATGCGCTGCCGGCACAGACCTTTGCCGCCGGGACGTTTCGCAACCTGCCCGGGCCGCTGCAGGAAGCGTTGGTCGAAGCCGACATCGTCGGCGTGGTGCCGATCGTCAGCCCGCGCCAGCGCTGGGGCTACTGCTTCGTCACCACCGGCGCGCTCAACGCTTCGTTCTCCGACGACGACGTGCGCGCCGTGCAGAGCTTCGCCGATCAGTTCGCGCTGGTGCTCGACGCCGCCGAGCTGCTCGATCGCGCCGTCGCCGTCGAGCGTTCGCTCGCCCATGCCGAGACGCTCGCCGCCATCGGCGAGATGGCCGCGCGCATCGCGCACGAGATCCGCAACCCGATCACCGCCGCGCGCAGCCTCGCCCAGCAACTCGCCCGCGAGTCCGCGGCGCCGTTCGCCGCCGAGCACGCGCTCATCCTCGCCGAGCTCGAACGCGTCGAGCAGCAAGTGCGCGCGCTGTTGCGCTTCTCCCGCCGCGACGAGTTTCGCTTCGCCCCCACCGATCTCGGCGGCCTGGTGCGCGCCACCGTCGACGCGTTGCGTCCGCGCCTGGCGCAGGCCGACATCGCCGTGGCCGTCGATGCCCGCGACGGAATCGTCCTGACCGCCGACGGCGAGAAGATCCGCCAGGTGCTCATCAACCTGATCGAAAACGCCGCCGATGCGCTCGCCGCTCAGCCGGCCGCGCGCTCCATCGCCATCGCCGTTCAGGCAGAAAACGGCAGCGGCGCACTGCGCGTCGAAGACAACGGCGGCGGCATCCCGCCCGACGCCCTGGCACGGGTGTTCGAACCGTTTTTCTCGCTCAAGCCGAGCGGCACCGGGCTCGGGCTGGCGATCGCCAAACGCATCGTCGACGCGCATCGGGGCGAGCTCTCGGTCGCCGCCGGTGCGCGCGGCGGTACGGTGGTCACGATGCGGCTGCCGGCGCCGCCGGCCGAACTGAGGAGCCACGCATGAAGGGAACCGTCCTGGTCGTCGACGACGAGCGCTCGATCGGTATCGCCATCCAGCGCCTGCTCGACCGCCGCGGTTACGCGGTCGACACCGCGCTCTCCGGCGAAGACGCCCTGGCCGCGCTCGGGCGCGGCGCGTATCAGCTCGTCATCACCGACCTCAGTCTGAAGACGTTCTCCGGCATGGACCTCCTGCGCTGGGTCAAACAGCACGCGCCGGACACCGCGGTCATCGTCATCACCGCCTACGGCTCGGAGAAGATCGCCGTCGAGGCGATGAAGCTCGGCGCCGCCGACTACCTGCCCAAGCCGTTCGACAACGACGAGCTCGAGCTGGTGGTGGAGCGCGTCTTCGAGGGCATGGCGCTGCGCCGCGACCTGCGCGCCTTCCAGGCCCAGGCGGCGGAGACGTACCGCTTCGAGAACATCATCGGCAAGAGCGCCGCCATGCAGCGCGTCTTCGACGTCATCCGCAAGGTCGCCGACACTGATCTCACCATCCTGGTGCGCGGCCCGAGCGGCACCGGCAAGGAACTGGTCGCCAACGCCGTGCACTACAACAGCCCGCGCCGCGCCCGGCCGCTGATCAAGGTCAACTGCGCCGCCTTTTCGCGCGAGCTGGTGGAAAGCGAGCTCTTCGGCCACGAGAAGGGCGCCTTCACCGGTGCCGTCAGCGCGCGCGAGGGCAAGTTCGAAATCGCCGACGGCGGCACGCTGTTCCTCGACGAGATCGGCGACATGAACCTCGAGACGCAGGCGAAGATCCTGCGCGTCCTGCAGGAGAAGGAGCTCGAGCGCGTCGGCGGCAACCGCACGATCAAGGTCGACGTGCGCATCCTCGCCGCCACCAACCAGGACCTCGAAGCCAAAGTGCGCGACGGCGGCTTCCGCGAGGATCTCTACTACCGCCTCAACGTCGTGCCCATCGTCCTGCCCGCCCTGCGCGAGCGCCCCGAAGACGTACCGCTGCTGGTCGAACACTTCCTCGCCGCCGTCACGGCGCGCCTCAAGCGTCCGCCCGCGACGCTGTCGGCCGCGGCGTACCGCGCCCTGCTGGCCTGCGAATGGAAGGGCAACGTGCGCGAGCTCGAGCACGCGCTCGAGCAGGCCGTGGCGCTGGCGTCGGGGGGTGAGATCGATCTTGCCGACCTGCCCGGTTCGGTCGCGGGGAGCGCCGCGCCGCCGCCGCGCCCGGCCGGCAATGGGTCCGTCAGCGCAGACGCAAGCGGCGCGGCATCGTTCAAGGAAGCCAAGCAGCAGGTCGTCGAGCGCTTCGAGCGCCAGTTCCTCATCGACGCGCTGGCGCGCCACCAGGGCAACATCTCCAAGGCCGCCGAGGAGCTCGGCATGTACCGCCAGCAACTGCAGGGCAAACTGGCCGAGTACGACATCGACGCCGGCACCTACCGCCGCCGCGGCGAGCGGTAGACGCTCCGCACCAATTTATCACGCTTCGACGTTCCTCTCCCTCCGGGAGAGGAACCAGAATCCTCTCCAATTTGCCCGGCAAAGCCGACAGGGGCTTGAGGGGGATTTTCCGAACCGCCCGCGCCCTCTATAGTCCCCCCCGACCCTCTGGAAACCGATGCTCGAGACCACCGCACAACCCGGCGTGACGATCGTTCCGGTGACCGACAAGGCCGGCAAGCGGAAGTTCGTCGACTTCCCCTACACGCTCTACGATCGCAAGAATCCGGTCTACGCGCTCTGGGTGCCGCCGCTGCGCATGGCGGTGTGGGAGTCGCTCGATACGGTCAAGAACCCGTTCTACAAGCGCGCGCAGATCCAACTCTTCCTCGCCGAGCGCGCGGGCAAGGTCGTCGGCCGCATCGCCGCCATCAAAAACGACGCGCACATCGAGTACCACCACGAGCCGGTGGGTCACTACGGCTTCTTCGAATGCATCGATGACCAGGGCGTCGCCGACGCGCTCTTCGCCGCCGCATCGAGCTGGCTCAAGGACAAGGGGCTGCAGATCATGCGCGGCCCGATGAACCCGAGCACCAACCACGAGTGCGGCCTGCTGGTGCGCGGGCTGTCGCAGCACCCGACGATCATGACGACGTGGAACCCCAAGTACTACGAGGAGCTCCACGACCAGGCCGGTTTCGTCAAGGCGCAAGACCTCGTCGCCTACTGGCTGCCGACCGACAAAGGCGTGGACCTCCCGCCGAAGGTCATCGACTACGCCGACCGCCTGCAGCAGGAAGGCAACTTCACCTTCCGCGACTTCAGCCTCAAGCACTTCGAGCGCGATGTCGCGGTCGCGTTCGAGATCTACAACGCGGCCTGGGAGGACAACTGGGGTTTCGTCCCGATGACGCGCGAGGAGTTCGTGTTCGCCGCCAAGGACATGAAGATGGCGCTCGATCCGCGCTTCGCCTTCATCGCCGAGAAAGACGGCAAGCCGGCTGGGTTCATGCTCGCCCTGCCCGACCTCAACCACATTTTCAAACGCATCCCGAACGGGCGCCTCTTTCCGACCGGCATCTTCAAGGTCCTGATCGGCAGACGGATGATGAAGACCGTGCGCATCCTCACGCTGGGCGTCAAGAAGGAGTTCCGCCAGGGCGGGATCTTCGCCTTGTTCACGGTCGAGAGCTTCCGGCGCGCCAAGAAGTACGGCCTGGTCGGCGGCGAGCCGTCCTGGATCCTCGAGGACAACGAGAGCATGAACAAGCCGTGGCGCGATCTCGGCGCGCCCCTGTATCGCCGCTGGCGTATCTACGATCGCGCGATCCGGTAGCCGCGCCCCTCACGGCAGCGCCGGGCAAACGGGCGGCGGCGGCGGGTCCTTGGCGCCGACGAACTTGTCGACGCGGTCGTTGGCGCCGCTGCTGCTCGGCTTGGGCGGGAAGGCGGTGCACCACGCGATGCCGCTGCCGAGTTGCATGCGCACGGCGACCGCGCCCTGGGTTGGTTCGTCGAGCGTGTACGGCCACGCCGCGCCCTTGCCGCTCAGCACCAGGCTGCCGTTGGCGTTCAGCACCAGCTTGCTGATCGGCCCAGCCAGCCGTTGCGGGTCGGAGTAGCGGAAACCGCGCGGCGTGCTTGCGGTGCCGAGGGCGCGCCAGTTAGCGGCCGGCAGGGTGACGCTCACCGTCTCGCCGCTGCCGGCGGCGTTGTAGACCGTCAGTGTCGCGCCGCCACCGCCGCTGCCGGCAACGGTCGGATCGCCGGCGCTGCCCCAGGCGGGCGGTGGCGCCCCGCCGGCGCGCCAGCGCAGCTTGCGCTTGCTCAAATTGATCGGCGGCAGCGAGTCGTCGCGCAGGCTCAAGCTGACGCCCTGGATCAACGTCGCCGGCGCGCCCGGCGCGCTGGCGGCATCGGCGGGGTCGCTGCCGGCATCGATTTCGTCGCGGTCGCGGAACCCGTCGTCGTCGCGGTCGATGCCGATGCGCGTCCCCGAGTCGGGCGGAACGCACGTGTAGGTGCGCGACTGCCCGGCGCTGGCGGCCTGGGCGCGCAGTGTCGCCGGGGCGATCGGCGGTTCGGCGGCGCGGTCGGACCGGAACGCGTCGAGCCCATCGTCGTAGACCCAGCCGCGCGCTTCGCCGGCGAGCACGCCCTTCACCACCAGCTCGCAGGCATCGGCTTCGTCCTGCGCCAGCATCAGATCGATGCGGGCGACCACCGGGGCGGCATTGAACGTGGACGAAGTGGCCGACACCTGCTGGCCGACGATCGGCGCCAGATCGCTGTCGAAGGCGAGCACGAACTGCTCCATCTGCGCGCGCTGCACGTCGCCCGCCGCGCCGGCCAGGAAGCCGCCCGCGTTGCTGCCGCTGCGATTGAAGCCCATCAGATTGAAGAAGCGGAACAGCGTGTCGACGCTACCGTCGTGCAGGAAGCCGAAACCGCGCACCTGATTGCCGAGGAAACCGTTGTTGCCGGGGTTGAAGCCCTGGATCTCGAGCGTCGGTACGTGCGGCATGCCGAACATACCGACCTTCTGGTAGGCGTTGCGCAGGTGCGGGATCTTGAAGGTCTGCGGTTCCACCACCGACTGGCCGTCGCCGCCGAAGAAGCCGCTGGCTGGGTTGAGCACGTGGCAGAAGTTGCAGGTGCCGACGACGTCTGACGGATCCGAGTTGAAGTAGAAGCTGCGCCCGGCGGCCTGGTCAGGGGTCAGACTGTTGTCCAGATTGCGCACCGGGTTGGGCGGGTAGGTCACCTGCAGGATGAAATCGGTGAAGGCCTGCATCTCGGCGTTGCTGAGCTGAGACTCGCGGCCGAGCAGGCTGACGAAGGCGGGGTTGAACTGCTTGAACGCCGCCACCTCGTCGAAGGCGCCGCTGTTCGGTTGTATGCTCGGCGCGGCGAGGCCGCCGTTGCGGTCGCCGCGCCAGTGCATCGGCCCGTGGTGGGCCATGCCGCGCAGGCTCTGCGTCGTCATCGGCCCCTTCATCGGGTGGAAGTCGGGATCGTTCGCCAGCCCCGGGCGCAGCGGGTTGAGGTTGTTCAACACCGCTTCGTCCGGGTTGCCGAGATCCCAGGCCAGGCTGTCGAAGTCGCCGAAGACATGGCAGGCGGCGCACGAGGCCTCGCCATTGCTGGAGGTGAGGTGCGCGTCGTAGAGGAACCGCCGCCCGTTGACGACCGCGGCCGGCTCGGGGTTGTGCAGCGGGAAACTCGCCACTTGCGCGCGACTGGTGGTGTCGACGACGGCGACGGCGTTGTCGAAGCGAGTCAGGACGTAGAGTCGGTCGTTGGCCTCGTCGAGCGCCAGGCCGCTCGGCCCGCCGCCGCTGAGGACAATATGGTTGGCGGCGTCGGGCGTGAACGTATCGTTCTCCAGCTCGGCGGTGTCGAAGATGCCGACCTTGCTCGAGCCGAAGGCAGCGACGTAGAGCGTCGTGCCGTCGCTGCTCACCACCATGGCGGTGGGCGTGGCGAGGCTGTCCTCCTTGGCGCCCGCCGGGCTCGGCACGGTGTTGTAGTCGATGTGCTTGTTGAGCCGCCGGTGCGCGATGCCGATCGTGTTGCTCAGCATGCTGATGCGCGCCTCGTGCAGGTGGCCGCGCACGGTCGAGCCGCCGAAGCCGCCCGAGCCCTCGAAGCGCACTTCGTTGCGTGCCTCGGTGTTGCTGACGTAGACGGTTAGCGTGACCGGGTTGATCGCCATGTTGAAGATGATCGTACCGACGCCGCCGGCGTTGGCGAACTCAACCGGCGGGTTGGCGAGCGCGTCGATGGCGTAGAAATCGCGGTCGGGCAAGGCGAATCGCACGGCGTTGTTCCAACTGCGCCCGAGCTGGTCGCGCCAGTTGGCGCCGTCGTAGCGAACGATCAGCCCGACCTCCGGCTGCGGGACGCCGGCGCTGTTGGTGTTGGGCGGCGGCAGGCCGCCTGGCATCGCCGCGCCGCTGATCGTACAGGGGCCGGCACCGGCGCCGCCGTTGCAAACCAGTCCTTCGTTGATCACGGTGGTGCGGTTGCCGCTGTGAAAGCCGGCCGCGATCACCGCGCTGCCGTCCGGACTGACGGCCAGGGCGCGCGGCGTGTCGGTAAGCAGCTCGATGATGGTCAGCGGCGTGCCGCCCAGCGCGGCGCCGAGGTTGGCGGCGTCGAAGACCCACACGTCGGCGCGCCCGACGCCCGGCGTCGTCAGCTGCGGATCGCCCGGCCGGTTCTGGCCGCGATGCGCCGCGGTGATGAAAGCGCGTTGGCCGGCGCTGCCGGCGAAGACGATGTCGCGCGGCTCGTCGCCGACCAGCAGCGTGCGCGTCACGCGCGGCGGCGAGGCGGCGACGTCGACGATCGAGATGCTGTCGGAGAGGTGGTTCACCACCCACACTTCGCCCGCGTCGCGCGCCGCCACCGCCACCGGCTCGAGGCCGACCGGCACGCTCCCCAGATGGGTCAGCCCGGCCGGCGCCACCGCGAAGATCTCGAGTTGGTTGTCCGGCGTGTTGACGGCGAACAGCCGGCTGCCGTCCGGCGACAGCGCCAGGGGACGCACCTGACCGCTCTCGAAGGTCACGAACCCCGCCCGCGCCGGCAGCGCCACCAGCGACAGCGCCGCGACACTGGCCCAGATGCGCCAATGCGCGCAACGAGCCGATACGCGAGCCCTTCCCTTCTCGTGCATCGGACGGCCCCCCTTCAGTCACCTACCACGCAGCCGCCGTATTTCGGAAGGAGACTCGCGAGCCGACTTGAACCGCGTCGGGCTCCCAGGCCGGGGCCGCTTCCCAGCGCTGGGAAGGACACGCGCGGCATAGCGTTGACCAGGCGCGCCCGGTGGACCTCCGAAGCGCGGCACCTGTGTTGCTCTGGTAACAGCCGATAAAGCATTGCATCGGCGCCAGGCTCGCGCCGACGCGGGGGGGAAGACGCATGGACTACTCGCACTGTGAGCGCCTGAGCGCTCTGGACGCCACCTTTCTGGAGGTCGAGGACGCCAACGCCCACATGCACGTGGCCGGCATTGGGTTGTTCGACGCCGGGCCGCTCTCGACGCCCGAGGGCCATACCGACATCGAGCGCATCCGGCGTCTGATCGCGGTCGCCATCCGCCGCGTGCCGCGCTACCAGCAGCGGCTGGCGTGGGTGCCGCTGTTCGGGGCACCGGTATGGGTCGACGATCACCGCTTCAACCTGCACTACCACGTGCGCCACGTGCAGCTGCCCAAGCCCGGTGACGAGCGCTCGCTCAAACGGCTGGTCGGGCGCATCGTCTCGCAGCAGCTCGACCGCGGCAAACCGCTCTGGGAGCTATGGGTGGTCGACGGCGTCGAGGGCAATCGCGTCGCGCTGATCACCAAGGCGCATCACTGCATGATCGACGGGGTGGGCAGCGTCGAGCTCACCGGCGCGCTGATGCGCGCGACGCCCGAGCTCACGGCCCAGCTCGTCGATCCGCCGAAGTGGATGCCGCGGCCGGTGCCGAGCCCGCTGCAGCTGATGGGCGGCGAGCTGATGCGCCGCGCCGCCGAGCCGTTCGAGGCGGTGCGCGCGCTGCGCGAAGCGGCGCGGCATCCGCTGCGGGCGGTCGAAGCGGTGCGCGAGGCGGTGGCCGGCGTCGGAGAGGCCATCGGCGCCGGACTGCAACCCGCCTCGGCGACGCCGCTCAACGTCGATATCGGACCGCACCGCCGGTTCGACTGGCTGGCCACCGACCTGGCGGCCGTGAAGACCGTCAAGCAGCGCCTCGGCGGAACGGTCAACGATGTGGTGTTGAGCGCCGTGGCCGGCGCGCTCGGACGCTTCCTCCACGGGCGCGGGCTGCTACTGGCGGACCTCGACTTCCGCGCCATGATCCCGGTCAACCTGCGCACCGAGGAGCAGCGCGAAAGCCTCGGCAACCAGATCGCCATGATGGTGGCCCGCCTGCCCCTGGCCGAGCGGGATCCGCGCCGGCGCTTGCAGCTGGTGAGCGAGGGCGTGCGCGAGCTCAAGCACTCGCGACAAGCGCAGGGCGTGCGCACGCTCGAACAGGTCAGCGATTGGACGTCGCGCAGCCTGTTCAGCTCGTTCGTCCGCCTGTCGTCGGCGACGCGGCCGTACAACATCGTCGTCACCAACGTGCCGGGCCCGCCGTTTCCGACCTATCTCCTCGGCTCGAAGATGCAGGCCGTCTATCCGCTCGTCCCGCTCAACCACAACCAGGCGCTCGGGATCGCGCTGTTCAGCTACGACGGCGGATTGTTCTGGGGCTTCAACGCCGACTGGGATGCCGTGCCCGACCTGCACGACCTGGTCGGGTACGTGGAGCGCGAGCTCGCCGATCTGTTCCGCGCCGTAGCCGCCGCGCCGATCCCGATCGGAGCCCCGCCGCGCGCGAAGCGGCCGCGGCCGCATGCGCAGGCGCGTCGGCCGCGCGCCAAGGCGCGCGCGCGGTCCTCGTAGCTCGACCACCTCCGCACGGTTCCCCTGTTGAGCAACGTATCTGCCGCTGGTCTCCTCTCCCGGATGGGAGAGGATTAAGGTGAGGGGGATTAGCCTGCGCCGAAGGCCACCAATGAAGCCGACGGTCTTGAACGAGCTGCAAGGCCATGGTGGCTTCGCCGATCAATTGTATCCCCCTTATCCTGTCCTTCTCCCAATCCGGGAGAAGGAACCCTTGGAGGATACCTCGCTAGAAAGCTGAGAGACGCAGCACTAGGCGGTGCGCAGCCGATCTTCGAGCGCCGTCAGGCTCGCGGTCTGTCCCATCACCACCAGGCGATCGCCGGCGTCGATGCGCGTCTCCGGTGACGGGTTGAAGAGCATCTCGCCGCTCGCCTTCTTGATGGCGATGACGATGAAGCTGGTCTGCTCGCACAGACCCGAGCTGCGCAGGGTCTCGCCGGCGCCCGGCCCGCCGGAGGCGACGGCCAGCTCCTCGATCTTCAGCTCCATGGTGCGGTAGTGCGTCGCCAGGTCGATGACGTCGAGCACTGCCGGCCGCAGCAGCGCGCCCGCCATGCGCGAGGCGCCGATGACGTACGGCGACACCACCCGCGTCGCCCCGGCGTGCAGCAGCTTGGTTTCGCTGCGCGCGTCCTCGGCGCGCGCGACGATGAGCAGCTCGCGGTTGAGCTCGCGGGCGGTGAGCACGGCGTAGACGTTGTCCGAGTCCTTCGACAGCGCGCTCACCAGCCCGCGCGCCCGGCTGATGCCGGCGGCGACGAGCACGTCGTCCTCGGTCGCGTCGCCTTCCACATAGAGGAATTGCTCCTCCTGGAGACCGCGGAGCGCCTCGGGCGCGCTCTCGATCACGACGAAGGGGACCGGCCGCTCCGCCAGCTCCTTGCAGACGATGCGCCCCATGCGCCCGAAACCGCAGACGATGTAATGCCCGGCGAGCTGGTCGATTTGTCGCTGCACCTTACGCCTCCCCAAGACTCCTTGGAGCCGCCCTTCGATCACATCGCCGGCGACCAAAGAGGCGCCGTAGAAAACCACGCCGAGGCCGCCCAGGATGAGACCCATGGTGAACACCCGCCCGGTGGTGCTGAGCGGCACCACCTCGCGATAGCCGACGGTCGAGACGGTCGTGACCGTCATGAACAGGGCATCGAGGAAGCTTGCCCCCTCGATGGTCATGTAGCCCACGACGCCGACCGTCAGCAGGCTGACGAAGCCGATGAACGCGTTGCCGAGGGCCGATCGCCTGCCCGCTCTGGCCACGCTCAGCTCCCTCCGTGTGCCACCGTCTCGTCGACCACACCCGATATACGCGGCGCCACGTCGCCTCTTTGCTGGAGGCCGCGGCGGAAAGCAATCGATGGCGCGACTGCGGAATCTCCCCAGCGCTAAACGGCGCGCCAGGCGCCGGCATCGGGCTCAGGTCGTGAACCAGCGCCGGATGGCTGCGTACACCTCCGGCCGATCGAGCAGATCGAGATGCCCGAGACCCGATCCGATCCAGCGACGCGACTCGGAGAAGGAGAGCGCGCGCGCCGGATCGCCGTGCTCGCCCAGCGCGCTCGCCACCGGCACCAGGCCATCGCCCAGGCTGCCGAACCGATCCGAGAGCCTCGCCGCGACGGCGTAGCAATCGACATCGGCTGGCAATGGAACGTGGCGGCGGCGATCCTCCGCTATCTCGAAGCGGTCGGCGCCGTTCCAGTCTTCGTCGACGAGGTTGCCGTGGCGCAGATCGGTGATGCCCGCGCTGCGCAGCATTCCCAGCCGCGCCAGAGAGGCGAGATACGGGCTGAGCTGGACGGCGCTTTGGAATCGGTGGCCGGCGCGCTCGAGCGGGGCGCCATGGTGCGGGGTGCCGAGGAAGACGATCCGGCGCAGATGGCGCGGCCAGGTCAGGCCGTCGGCCACCGCGTAGTGATGGGCACTGCGTGCGATGAGCCCACCCATGCTGTGGCCGAGGATGGAAAGCTCTTCGACCGGTCGCGGCCACGACGCGATCAGCTGCTCGAGGAGCGCCGCGAGGAGTCGGCCGTTCTCGGAGACGTGGCGGCCGCTGTTGTACTGGAGATAGACCGGCGTGCAACCGGTCTCGCGGGCCAGCTCGGCGCCGTGGTCGTGGCCGTTGCGCGCCCACTGGCCGGCGCTCATGCACAGGCCGTGCGCGAGCACCACGAGCTTGCCGCTGACTGCAGGCACCGCGTCCGCCAGCGCGCCGCGCTCGAGCGGAAGCACCTGACCGTCGGCGCGGAACTGCATCGGGATGGCGAGCGGGTTCTCAGTGGCGTGCAGGTGATCGCCGATCACCCCGTTGAGCGCGCTTTGCAGGCCCCCGCCGTGCGGCTGCGGCTGGGTGGGGCCGCTGAGCAAACCCAGCGGCAGGTCCACGGCCGCGCCGGCCGCGCCGGTCACCCAGCGGATGCCCCCGTAGATGAGACCGGAGAGGCCCCGCGCCCGGTCGCGCGGACGTCCGCCGAAGGGCACCGGAACGGCGGCGATGTTGGCGTGCATCCCCTCGACGATGCGGGTCGCCTGCTCCACGGCCTCGAATACGAGCCGCGCCGTCCCGCGAGCCACCACGGCGGCGCCATCCTTCGAATCGCTGGCTGTCGTTACCATTCGAGAGCCCTCTCGGTCACATTGTAATCGTTTGTATACGCCAATGTTGGATACGTCAACGTTGGGTCCATCGCCGCGCCCGGGAGATCCCGGCTCGGCCTAGGGGAAGTCCCAATTGACGGTCGAGCCGATGCCGCGGCAATACGGGACAGTCGTGAAATGAGCTTGGGGGCGCCCTGGCTCCGTATTACGTCGGTCGAGCGACGATGCGTCGACGTTGGAGGCAACGCAACGATGATTCTGCTGCGCATTCGCTATTGGGGGCCATAGAAGCGAGCGGGCGCATCGGCACCTACACCTATCGCGCCGGCGCACAGGACTGCGTGCGCCTTTGAGCTCGCTACACCCGGCGGGGAGAACCACCATGCTGACAACAGGGAAACCAGGCGGAGGCCACAATGAAACGCAAGCCGGCGGCGCGGAGCCGGCCGCGGCGGACATGCCGCGCGACGCGGAGTTCGCGGATCTCCTCGCCGACGAGCAGAAGGCGATAGTGAAACGGCGGCGCCTGGCCTGGCCCGATGAACCGGGGGCGGTCGAGCGGACGACGGTCGGGCTGGCGCTGTCGGGTGGCGGCATCCGCAGCGCGACGTTCGCTCTCGGCGTCGTGCGCGGACTCGCCAGCCACGGCCTGCTCAAACGCATCGACTATCTCTCGACCGTTTCCGGCGGCGGCTTCACGGGCGGGATGCTCGGCCGTCTCGTCGCATCGATCGGCATCGAGCGTGCGCAGAACGCGCTGGGTCGTACCGATTCGCTGGTGATGTGGTGGCTGCGCCGCAACGGCCGTTATCTCACACCGGCCGGCTCGCGCGATCTCGGCATGGCGGTGGTTACGTACCTGCGCGCGTGGATTGCCGTGCACATCGAGTTCGCCTTCGTCGCCCTGCTGGCCGGCGTCGGCGTCGTGCTGCCGCATCTGCTGCAGAACGAATGGGGTTGGTTCGATGTCACCACCTGGGGGGCGTGGGGATCGGCATGGTGGCCGATTGCGGTCCTCGTCTGGCTGACCGCCGCACCCGGCACGATGCTGTCGTACTGGATCGCACGTGACGTCCCCGACACGCCGGCCGGCGCCACGCCGCGCCGTGCCGGCCCCGTCTGGCGCGACGGCATCGTGTTCGTGCTGCTCGTCGGACTGGGCGCTGCGCTGCTGCTCGGCCGCATCACCTTGCCGATCGTCTCCAGCGTCCCCCTGCAGCTGCCCATCCTGCTGGTGCTCGGCGGAGTCCTCGTGCGCTACGCGAGCACGCTGGTTCGCATGCGCGGGGCGGCACGCACCTCCCTCGGCGTCGCGCGCGAGCGCAACCGGCTCACGCACGCGCTCCGGCGCTGCACACTCGCGGCGGCCGCACTGGCAGTCATCGGCGTGCTCGACTTCCTGAGTTGGAAGATCTTCATCGTCCTGGCGCACACGGCCGGGTCGGAGTTCTCGCGCTGGCTGTTCGGCGGACTGGGCGTGACCGGGGTCGGTGTGGCGCTGTTGCGCGCGCTGGCCGAGCCGCTGCAAAAGCTGGAAAGTGCGGCGACCGCCTCGCGCTTCGACTGGCGCTCACGTCTGCTCAATGCGCTTGGTTTCGCGCTCGGCTTGTTGCTGCTCCTGGCATGGCTGTCGTTCGTCCAGTGGTTTGTCTTCGCCGGACCGCCGTGGCCGCCGCTCGATGCGTGGAGCGAACCGCTGCGTGCGCTGGTCATCGTCGCCGTCACCACTGCCTGGTTCCTCCTGTCCGCGTCGCTCGCGGAATCCGTCAATGCATCCTCACTACACAGCTTTTACCGCGCGCGCCTGACCCGGGCCTGGCTCTCCGTCGGCAATTCCGCGCGCTTCGCGGCGGGCCGGCAGCGGAGTGCTACCGGCGAGGGGCGCGAGGCGGTGCCGCCCGACGAACGCACCGGCGAATCGGCCCTGAGCGACATGCACAGCGTCACCGAAGTGATCGAGGGCGATGATATCGCGCTCGGCAACCATCGACCGGAGGCGAACGGCGGACCGATCCACCTGATCAACACCTGCCTCAACCAGACCCGCGACGACAGCAGCGATCTCTACAACGCCGACCGCAAGGGCTGCATGATGACGGTCAGCGCGCGCGGTTTCGAATGGGGGCGCAACTGCTTTCACCCGCTCCGCGCGGGTGACGATTTCGGTACGCTCGGCCGCTGGATTGCGATCTCGGGCGCGGCGGCGGCGCCGGGTGCCGGCTCGTACACCTCGAGCGGCTGGGCGATGACGTTGTTCTTGCTGGGCGTACGCTTGGGCTACTGGTTGCGCAAGCCACCGATCCCCATGGCGCAGCGCAGCGCGCGTCAGCCGAAAGGCGTCGATGCATGGTGCTGGCGTCACCTGCCCAAGCCGCGGCTGCTGCTCAGCGAGGCGCGGGCGCGCTATGGCGGCATCCAGCAGCCGTGGTGGTATCTGTCCGACGGAGGCCATTTTGAGAATACGGCCGTGTATCCGCTGCTGCGCCGGCGGCTCGATTTCATCGTGCTCGCCGACTGCGGCGCGGACGCGCGCTTCGAGCTCGGCGATCTCGATAACCTCGTGCGCAAGGCCCGGATCGACTTCGGCGCCGAGATCGAGTTCTACACGCGCGAGGATGCGGTCAAGCGCTTCGATCTCTCCGGCGCCGAGCTGACCGTGTTGTCACCCGAGGACCTGGCGTCGAACACGTCCGAGCGCGGCGTGCTGCTCGCGCGCATCCGCTACTGCGACGAGGGCGCCGGCGCGAAGATCGGCACCCTGCTCGTCGTCAAGCCGAATCTGCACACGGCACTCGACGCCGACCTGCTCGGCTACGCGTTGCGCAACCCGGATTTTCCGCAACAGGCAACCGGCGACCAGTTTTTCGACGAGGCGCAATGGGAGAGCTACCAGCGTCTCGGCTTCGATTTCGGCCACGAGTTGCGCGAGTCGTGGCTGGCTCGTCTGCCCGGCTGGCTCAAGCCCGCGACCGACGACACAACGCAACTGACGCGCTTGCGCAAGCCGCTGGCGATCCCGCCGGCGCCGGACGCGCGCACCGTGCCGTTCTGGCGCCGCTCGGTGCCCGCCGCCGCGATCGGGACCACCCTCGGCGTCGGCGCAGCGAGCACGCTGCTGCTGGCGACGTGGCAAGTCGTCGATCAGGTGCGCAAAGAGCACGACGCCTACCGCCAGAGCCAAATGACGACGATCGTCAATGCCGAACGCTATCTCGCTGCGTCCGCGCCATTGGGGACACCCGATCCTGAAGCGGTCCCGCTGGCGGTCAAGACGCAGGCCTCCGAGCTGCTCGGGATCGCGGACGCGCGCATGGATCGGCAATCGCAGTTCCGCTACGACGCCGTGGTGCGCGCCTTCGGGAAGTATTGCGAAGGTGTCGACACGGTCGGTGCCGCGGCGGCGCCAGGTGGCACGCTGTGCGGTGTCCCCCGGTGGATTACTACCGATGTCCCGCCGGACTACTGGCATCCGACGTGCCGGAGCACGTACCCGCGTCCGCTGGATCGCCGTTCGTGCCCGGAGCAGGCGGAGGACAGCGTGGTCATCGCGGCCGCGCCCGCGTCGAGCATCCCATCACCCGTGCCATCAATGCCGGCCGATGTCCCGGGGCCTGTCGATGCCCAGGTTGCCCCCGTGCAAGCCCCATCCATGCCCGCCATCCAGGAGTGCCTGCGCCGCGGCGTGACCCTGTATACGCAAGTTTATGATGAGGAAACGCGAGAGGCGGTCATCGAGCGCTTCAAGTCCTTGCCGATCGACAGCGATCTGCGCAAGCGTATTCCCGCCGTCGAGAACGTCGTGCGCAGCGCCGAGCGCCGCGGCGTCGCGCCACCGTCCCGCTGGAGGAAGCCGACGCTGCTCGTGCACGACGCCGCGGCGCGCGCATGCGCTGAGGCCTTTCTGCGCGAGGCAGGCGGCCAGCTGTTCGCACCCGGCGTCGAAGTGGCGATTCGACCGCTGCCGACCTCGCTCAAGGCGACGCCGCGCGTGATCGAACTGTGGCTGCCGACCGGCTCGATCGCGACGGCCGAGCCGTGAGCGCGGGATCCGGATGGACAGGCGGGATCCGGCTCACTGAGCAGCACTCAGCGGCCGCATCTTTCGCGATGGCCGCGCCTCAGCCCGCGGAAGAAAACTCTATTCGTCGAACACGGCGTGGCGCACGAGCGGGCCGAACATGAGCCAGCGGCTCAGCAGCTGCGCCCGTGTGCGGCGATGAGACTCGGCCGCAAAGAGGGGGTAGGCGACCTTCTTCATGTCGTGGCGCGGATAGCGCGCCAGCACCGCAGCGACGGTCTGCGGCGCGAGCTGCCAGTGGCGCAGCCCGATGACGTCGAGCCCCGCGCCTGCCTGCAGCAGCTGCGCCTCCGGACCGCGCTCGGGAGGGACCACGACATTCAGATGCAGGCAGATCGCATCGGCCAACGTCGTGCACCGCGGCTCCGGCCAGCCGTGCTCCGCCGCCCAGTCGCGCGCCAGGATCGCGCCGCGGGCGCCGAAACAGGGCATCGGATTGCAGCCGCGAAACTGCTCGGTGAGCGCCAGGTCGTGCAGCAGTGCCGCCACATAGAGCAGCTCGGGATCGGGATGCAGGCCGTCGTGCGCGCCGAGAATCATCCCCCACGCATAAGTACGCAGGCAGTGATTGACCAGCATCGGTGAGGACGCCTCGCGGCACAGCTCCTCGGCCTGCGCGGCAATGCGCGAGTCCGGAATGCGCAGGCGATCGACCTCGTAGGCAAAGGCGCGCGGGTTGCGAATGCCGAGGCGTTGGCGAATCTGCGCCGGGGCTGTCCGCAAGACCACGAGCGCGCCCTTGGCGATCTCGCGCACCAGCTCCGTGGACGACAGCGCGCCGCCGTTTGCCCGCGCCCACGCGAGCGTTCCAAATCCGAGACGGGATGCGTTCATGCGCAGCATCCTGCCCCGCGGCGCAGACCGCGGGCAATGACATTTCTGCGCCGATTTCCGCCAGTGCCGGCGGGCAATTCAAGAAGGGAAATCCCTGCTCGATTGAGGGGAAATCCCAATTGACGGATGTGGGCAGGCGCGGCAAGAGACTTGCGCCGACGATTTCAGCGCTTGTCCCCTTCTCCGCACGGAGGCGGGCCGGGTGGGGCGGCGGTGAGGCATCCAATCGTTGAAGGAAGCACAGCAAGAGGACACAACGATGAGTCTGCTGCGCGTCTCACTATTTGGTGGAATCCAGATCGCCCACGAAGGGGGGCCAGACGTCGAGACCCCAACGCGCGCAGTGCAGATTTTGTTGGCGTACCTGCTCCTTCAGCGGCGGCGCACGCATAGCCGCGAGTCCCTTTTGGGCACCTTCTGGGGCGATCACGATGAGGGAGCAGCGCGCAACTGCCTGAACACCACGCTGTGGCGGTTGCGGCGCGTGCTCGAGCCGCCCGGTGTACCCCGGGGCACGTACCTCATCACGACGCCGGCCGGCGAGGTCGGCTTCAACGCTCTGAGCACCTACTGGCTCGACGTCGACGTCCTCGAGCGACATGCCAGTGCCGTGATCGACGCCTCCGAGGAGGCGCTCACGGCCTCCGCTGTCGCACGACTCGAAGAAGCCGTGCAGCTGTACACCGGTGACGTCCTCGACGGCGTCTATGACGACTGGGCGTTGCGCGAACGCGAGCGGCTGCGCGCTATGTACCTGAACAGCCTTGGCTGCTTGATTCGGTACCGTGCAATCCACGGCGCACCGGAGCGTGGGATCGCCCACGCGGAAGAACTCCTCCGTCACGACCCGTTGCGCGAAGAAATCCATCGCGAGCTCATCCGCTTGCACATAGCCACCGGCGCACGCGCCAGGGCCGCGCGGCAGTACGACATGTGCAAGCGCGTCCTGGCGGAGGAGCTCGGCATCGAGCCCATGCCCGAAACCCAATCGCTCCTGGCGATCATCAAACGCGGCGCGGACACTCCCAGCCCGAGCTCCGCCAGCGCGCCCGCCGACCTCAACGCGCTCACCGGCGAGCTGCGCGGCGCCGCGCAAAGCGTTGAGCGCGCGCTGACGTATCTGCGCGACGTCGTCGGTCGAGTCGAGCAGGTCCTCGGCTCCGCACCGCGACGGTGACCGAGCGAACCGCTCGCTGACCACGCGGTGAGCCCGATGTGAGCCTCCGGTGAGCACCGCCCGGTAGACGGGCACTCACGATGAGCTTGGCGCAGAGAACGACTCGGCCTGCCGCACAAACACCCCCGGACAACCCCGCTCATGGGTGCGCCTGAGGAACTGACGCACGTCTTCATAGTGCGTTTCTGGCGCGAGCCGCGGGAGCTGGAGACCGTCCCTCCCGAATGGCGTGGCGTGGTCGAGCACGTGAAGAGCGGAGAGCGCCGGTTCGTTCAGCATCCTCAGGATGTCGCCCGTGCAGTCGCAGCGTACTTGGGTGCGACGCAGCCGGGGATATTCGGCCGGCTCTGGCGCTTCCACAAGCAACGCCGGTGAGCGGTCGTGCGTCAAGGAATCACAATGACGTACCATCCGATGCACCCGACTGAGCACATGTGGAGGCTTGGTCGGTTGTAGATTCAATCGGCCCCGGGCGAATCGCGTCCTCACTGAAAAAGGGGGAATCGAGCCACTTGAGCACGTCTTGTCTCGGTTACGCCGCTGGCTTGGGCGGTCGCGCGGCAGAACGAGTGGGGGACAGTGTAAGGTTCGCAGTGATCGAGAGATGCAGAAACCTAGGGCGGCCGGACGCAGACTCACCCCGCGACAACTTTGCCGCCGCCCTATCGCCCAGTGGAGATCACGTATTCGCGATACGCGCTGCCTTTGGTGCGAGCGAGGGGAACTGGATCTCGGTGAATGATCCTCTCGCCTTTGAGGATCTCGAGGTGTGCGCTCGGAGTCTCGCCTCGATTTGAGCTCGTCGCTGCGCCGCTGATTCCGGCGGTGGGCTGCCCACCGAAGCGTTCGAATAACTTCGCCAAGCGCTGTACCGGATCGAGATTCTCGACGCGATCGGGCGCGGTGCGCTTGTTGCCGAAGGAAATTCGGAAATAGCCGTCGCTATCGGTCGTGGCCGTCAGCGCGCGGCCGCTTCGTTCCTTACTATCCGTCAAGCGAACGGTCAGGCCTTCGAGCGGTTCCAGGTCGCTGTTGGAAACGAACCCATGGAAGGCATCTTCCTGATCGCTGGCGATCACGGCCGCGCGCTGCAGCCGTACGTTTGCGCGCCGCGCCATGGTGCGGAGCATGGCGGCCTGTTCCATCGAACTCTCCAGCGCGGCGATGCGGCGCTTGTCGTCCTTCGAACGCCGCAGCCGCTCCAGCTCGCGCCGCTGCGATCGTTCAAACGCTTCGGGGAGCAGGTTCAGGAGCTCGACCACTTCGAAGGCAGATCCGAGCGCCGCAAAGCGCGCGGCCGATAACGGTGCCTCAATGAGCTGACGGCGCGCAGCATCGGCCGAGCGCAAGCCGGCGACATTCTGGGTCGGTCGCGTTTTTCGAGATCGGGCTGCCATGATGTTTCCTCCTAGTTGTTCGAACGTCCCGTGCATTCACCCGGGCAGAACGTTTCGACGAGCGCTAGATTGTGCTCGAAGACCCGCTGGTTCGGCAGCACGGCAAACGCCAAGAGACAATGCGTCGACTGATTGTCGGTGGTGGTATTCATGCCGCCGATCGACAGCCCCGAGAGAGATGTGTGCTGCCATGTCTCGGAAAAGCGATTATCCGCGACCCGTACGCTTCCGCCCACCAGCACCGCGTCCACAAAAAAGAACAAGTTGGTCGTGGTGATCTCACACTGGTTGTCGGTCATCCCGAGATCGTCGAACGAACAAACGACGATCGAGCTGATGCAGAAGCTCAGGGGATCTTCGTCCAGCGCATCGAACGAGACTTGATTTTCGGTGAAGAGGGTCTTCCCGGTCATCCACTGCCTCACGAGCGGTGGCCATAACGATCCCTGACGGCCCAGGTTGAGCAGTCCGGTCTGCCTGGCTTCCTGGCACAGGTTCACAGCGGCACCGGCCTTACCGACCAACGTCTGCGCGATCATGATGAGGAGCCCGAGCGTCCACTCGTTGCTCAGGCCGAGATTGCCGATGAGGATCGTCGACGCAATCAGGTCGAGCCCCTGCAGCGTCGTGCCCTCCGACCCCAGCCGGTTGCGGGCGACGACCACGTGTCCGAGGGCGAAGAACGTCAGCGCGCGACCGAGCGGTGCGACGATGATGTTGTCGCGCACCAGACACGCCGGCGTGCCGCGGTCGATGAGACGCCGAAGCGGACGCCCAATCAGTTCCTTCTTCACGCTGCCCGGTTCGATCAAGGGCAACACAATCCAGATGTGCACACCGCCGCGTATCCCGTTCTGTGCGTCTTCGATCGGCTCCTGGTCGCGCAATCCATTGTCGAGAATACGGTTGCGGTCGAGCTGGAGCGCTTGCACGATGATCGCGAAGACACCGCAAATCGGTTGCAGATGCGTGGTCCCGTTGCCGACGATCTCGTTGTCGATGATGCGCAAGTCCGTCACTCTCGCCAGTGAAATGCCACCATAGGCCACGAGGAGCTTCATCGCCTGGCTCGGCAGCGCCAGATCGCGTTGCACGCAGCGTGTGATGACATTGTCGGTGATATGCAGGCCGTGCACGCCGACCATGTCGCCGACCCGCCGGAGGTTGAAGAAGCGCACGACGCCGATGCCGTTGATCCCCATGTCGCTGATGCGATTGTCGGTGATCTCGATGTCATACAGGTCGCCCGCGGATTCGAAGCGCTCGCCGCCATCCGGATCGTCATCGTCGTCGGTCAAGTCTGCCGGATCGCACGGGGTACACGGGTCCTCCGAAGACGGTCGATCGGGCGTGTCTTCATCGCCATCTTCCGACCCGACCACGTGTATGCTGCCGAGGGTAATGCCGTTCCAGATACCGCCGCGGATGATGTTGTCCACGATGCGAACGCGATCGGATCCCCCACCCAATTGAATGCCGCCGCGCGTGGCGAACCCCACCGTGATGTGATCCGGCGGCGTATGGACGCCCGCCGGGGCGCCCGGGCTGCCCTGGGCCGCAGGAACGGTCGGTATCGGCGACCCGCCTCTTCGTGGCAGCACTTCAATCGTATTGCCCTCGATCAAGATGTCGTCACCGCGCGAGAAGATCGCTTGCCACAGCGTGGCGAGATCACGCATCTGCACCAGGCACCGGCGCACCGTAACGTGGCGCGAGTTGGTGATCTGCACGGCGCTGCGCGGCCCCGACTCGATGGCCATATCGTCGAGGATGATGCCGTCGCAGTCGGCGATTCGAAACGCCGGCTGTGGTACCTCGTTTAGCTCGCCGGCGCAGACTCGGGTGCGCGGTCCGCAGCCGTGGATGCGGATCCCGACGCGTTGCTCGATGACCACGCTTTCATCGTATACGCCCGGCAGCACGCAGACTTCGCCACCGCGCGGCGGCAGCGCGTTGACGGCATCCTGAATCTTGCTGAAGTTGCCGAAGCTATGCGTGCCGTCGCCGACCGTATAGCTGCAGCAGCCTTTGATACGCGTCAGCGGAAGAAAGGTGGGACGGCAATCGTCGAGCACTTCGAGCGATCCACCACCGGCCGGCCAACGGATGATGCCGAGCGGCGCGATCCAGCGGCGCACGCCGTGGGGGGCTCGTCCGTCGCTGAGCTCCCATGGGACGAAGACGTTCGGTGTTTCCGGACGAACGGCGACAATCCAGTGGAGGTTGCGACGCAACTGTGTTCCCGCGAACGTGACCTGCAATCCGGTTTGCGCGAGCGCAACGGGAGTGTTGGCGACGAACGGGATTTCCACGGCTGAGGCGGTATCACCGCCGCGGTTCCATACGCGCATGTAGAAGAACGTTCCTTCGGCGCCAACGACGGCGTTGTCACTGCGCGCGCTCCAGCGCTGCCCGAAGGCCATCACCGGGGTTCCCGTGTCATTTCCCGGCGCGGTGTCGATGAACAGCTCCTCTGTACCGGGGTCGTAGCCGCCGGCGACCTTGGCCAGGAAGCCGGCGAGCTCGGCGTTCTTTTGTTCGTTGGAAAGCAACGCGGACCACGGCAAGAGCTCGACGGTTTGTCCCTCCAATGGATAGTGCGCCTGGTCCTTCGGTGTCGTCAGCATATGAACGCGGCGGAGCTGTCCGGTGCTGTCAGCCAAGAGTTGCACGCGGTACAACGGCGCGCCGTTGTCGAATCCCCACGTAAACTTGTTGGCGCCGGTGATCTGCACGCGGATGGCTTGATTCTCCGCGCCGAGATACCCGCCATTGACGGGCGGCGAGCAGAGGTCCGAGGTGCCCGCGCTGCCATCCGGCTCAACCTTGAGGGTCGCCTCCGGTACGAGCTCGAAATCCTCGTTCAGCGTTCCGTCGGACGCCAATGCAGTCAGCAGCTGCGCCCAGGCATCGGCGCAATCGACTTCACCAACGTTGGTCAGGATTCGCGCGCGGCGCATCGTGCGCGTGCGGGCCGAGGTGTCGGCGCCACCGAGCGCGGCTTCGAACAGCTCGTTGTCCTCGACGGCGGTGACCGGCTGTTGCCACACGTCCAGCCACACGAAATCGAATCGTTCGGCGGCCGGTGCGGTCAGTTTTTCACCGGAAGCGGAGCCTTGTTGCAGCCAATCCTTCTGGAGATTGAAGGCTTCGTCGTTTTCGAGCTCGAGCCGCAGGCCGCCGACATAGTACGTTCCCGCGTTCAGAGTGAGCTCGTTGGTGACGATTTTGAGGCGGAACCCGTCGTCGGGACTTCCCGCGGGCCCAATGACGTCGGCGCGGACACGTCGTGAATCTTCGGCGTCCAGGCGTTCGGCTTCGTTGAAATCGTCGTCGGTGAGCACGCGCCCCTGTTGCATCTGCGGACTGAGGTAGTGCTGGCGCATCTGGGTCGCGTCGCGTGAGATGTCGATGTTGGGCATAAATCCTCGCTTCAGGTTTCGAACACGTAGACGGCGAGCAGGCCGAAGGGGGCGAACTCCTCGACCTTCGCGCGCAGGCTGTCGAGCTTGATCGGATTCAGCAGACTGCTGAACGCGCCGATCTCGGACTGGTTCTCGGCGCCGCGCAGGAGCGATGGCGGTGCGCTTTCGGCAAGTTGTGCGTATCCGGGTTGCCCGAACACGGTAGACGTGAACACCGCGTCAAATCGCTTGATGAAGTACGACTCGTACGGATGCGGCACGCGGCTGCGCGGCAGCAGTGGGTTGAGCGGGTCCCTCCGTTCGAGCACGGCGCTGAAGCGAAAACACCCGTCCTGGGTGTTGGTGACGTTGGTGAATCCGGTGATCAGTGCTTCGGAGGCATCGAGCCATTCGACGTCGACTTCGCCCAACACCGTCACGCGCCGCATGGTGACGCGCCCGGCCGGCACCAAGATCGCCGGCGCCACCGAGTGCTGACCGTCGACGATGGAGTCGCGGAGCTCGAGATGGGTGAGCTCACCGGTGGCGCCCACCAGAATCGGGCCGACGATCGATCGGTCGATGACGAGCCGTTCGACGTTCCCGTCGATGCGGACGGCGACCGGCGCAATGGCGTTGCCATCGCCATCGAGGCCGCCGGAATCCAGGGTCATATGCCGTAGCGTCACCACTTCGTAGTCACCGACGAGCCGAATGGTCGACGCGGTGTCGGCGCCGATCCACATGCCGTCCAGGATGAGCTCCGATTCCGTGTTCGCGGAGGTGTCCAACGTCCAATCGCCCGTCAGGCGAAGATACGGTCGGCGCTGATTTGCCGCGCGCAGCTCCAACAGCCCGATCTGATCGCGATCGGCGACCGGGGTGTAGATCCTCGAATCGACGATTTCGGCCACGCCGCCGGACGGAAGAAACCGCGGCCCGGGCGCCGTCGCCTGGATCGCTCCGCCATCGCTGATGGTGTCGGTGACGGCGGTGGTGACGGACTCGGAGCGATCGTACCCGCCAGCCCCGATCCGCGCGGAAAAGCCGTAGTAGTGCTCGACGACCGGCGCCGACGGTGCCGCGCCGGCACCGATCCAGAGCAGGCGACCGCGGTGCGGATCAACGACCCAATCCTTCGTGACGCCGCCGAGGGCGGCGGTCCAACTCGAAAGATCGCCGGCCGCAATCAGCTCACGCGCGACCGGGATGTGGCGCTGAGGGAGCAGGTCGGTGCGGAAGCGCTTTACCACGACCGACGCGTCGGAGACGTCTTCTTCGGTCGACGATGGAATCGCCCCTGGGTATACGCCGACGGGTAGCAGCGCGCGTTTGCCGCATTCTTCCGCCAACGCCAGGACGAGGAGCCGGTGCCACGCGATGGGAGTGCGCAAGGCGGCCATCAGCGCGGGGGTCGCGCTCAGCGCGGCGGAGATTTGGAAGAGCCGCGCCTCTCCGGGAATGCGCTGGCCGACGAAACGCCGCAGCAATGCCAACACCGTGTCGGCATTCGCAGCCGTCAGCGAAATCGGCGGACTGATGAGCACAGGCCGCAATGTGGTGAGGACTTGTTCGGTGATGACCAGCGGGGCGTGGTTGAGCAGGCGGCAGCGGATTTCTGACGGGACCTCCCATTCCTGTGCCGAGATCCACTGCTCCCAATCGGTCCGGCTCCGGTCGTCGGTACGGTAGCGGCGGATGAAGAGTGGAATATCGCGTCCCGACGGATCGAAACGGAACGTGCCCGGATTGGGACCGGCAATCGCCGGGAGGTCATCGAGTCGGGTGGAAAGAAGCCGATAGAGATCAAACCCGACCTTGGCGATGCCGTAACGGCCGTCCCGTCCACGTGGCCGACGAACGTCTGGTGTATGATGAAACTCATCGAATGGTGAATCGGCCAACTCTGCCCCGTGAACGCTGCGGAGATCGGCCCAGCCTCCGGGCATCGTTCCGGTCAGCAGACCGGCAAATCGTTGCGGATGCGGATCCAGACCGTGACGCATGCGCCCGAGGCGCCGGAATTCTTCGACCAGCTTGCCTTCCCAACCGGTGATGTCCGCGATGAGCTCTTCGAGAATGCGAGGAGTGCCGGCGCGGCGGCGGTAGTAGATCGTCTTGGCGACGTCCACGCGGCGCCCGCGCAGATTGAGCGCAGAGACGAGACGCGTCGCGACGAGCTCTCCGATGTAGGGCACCGCCCACTCGGCACACAGATCGATGAACTGGTCGTCCCACAGGTGGTCATTGCTGCGGCGCAGGGTGGCCGCCTGTTGCGCCAACACTTCCACGAAGCCGCGCAGCACGCCGGGTGGCGCGGCGAGGCCGTCCTGTTCGCGGTAGTACTCCGGGATCATGGTCCAGAGCTTCTCGGCGAAGTAGCGGTCGAAATGATCGTGGGCCTCGGCCATCACTCGTACCTGCCGTTGAGAGAGAGGCCAGTGGAGAAATCGAAATAGCGTCCCGCCGGCGGCTTGATGCCGTAGTGGGTGAACGGGGCGGACTGGAAGCGCAGCCCGGTGACCGACGCGACGCCGGGCACGTTGAGAACGAGCTCGAAGATGCGGCTGCGGAACAGGGGCTTGCCGATCCCGAGCCGCTCCGGCGGCAACAGGCCGGTGTCCACGTCCATTAGCGCGGCGCGCACCGCCGTCAGCACATCCTCCTCGAACCGGCGCTCGTCGTGCTGGAGCTGAATCGCGAGCGTGCGCGCCAACGGCACCGCTCGGACGACTTGGATGGGCGTGTTCGGCTGCGTCAAGCGGTCGAGCTCGGTGCGAATGAGCTTGGTGAGATCGCCGTCGGCCAAATACCAGATGTGCGCCGCCGGCACCTGCAATTGTTCGCTCCAACGCCACTCCGCGGCGACGGCGCGTACGCCCGAATGGCTGGCGGCCGCCGCTTCGAGGTCGGCCAAAGAGACCGCGCGCCCGAGAAGAAGCGCAGAGCGCGGCGCGTATTTTTGCAGACTCGCTGCGGACTCGGCGTCTTCGCCGCCGAAGGGGGCAACGGGGCTGCGCACGCTCTTCAGGCCCGCGACGGGTTTGGCGATCTGCGTGACGGATCCGGCGGGCGGTGTGGCTGCCCCGGCGCCCTTGCGGTAGTGCGCCATGACCAACGAGCCGGTGCTGAGCCGCCGACCGCGCACGCCGTCGCCGAAGGTGACGATGCTTTCGTTCTTATCGTTGGCGCGGACGATGTAGATCTCGTCGTCCGCTCGGCGTCCAAAAAAGCTCGGCACCTCACTCCAGCGTAGGCCGTCGACGTAGACGGTCAGTGTGCTGGTCAGTCCCGATGGCGTCTGTGCCGACGCCGTTGGAAGGTACGTCAGGGGACTCTTTTTCAACACGAAACTCTGGTTGGCGATGGTGGTGTCGCCGGTGCCCAGAACCTCGCGGCTCACCGTCTCGCCACGCGAAGCAGCCACAATGTTTCCGTACAGTTGCGTCGGCTGGATGAGTGTGCTCGGCCATGGGGCACCCTGCACGGAGAATTCGCCCGAGGCGAAATTCAGTACGCCCGGTCGGCCGAGCCCGTCCCCGTTTCGGTCTTCGAGCTGAAACGCGCCTGGCGCCGAAACGCCGCGCGGCATCTCGACCGGCGTCCGCACGCGCAACGCGTCGTCTTCATCTATTTCAGTCAGGGCTTCCGTCGTCACGCGGCCGCCATCGGCGAAGCCGTGGTATACATCGATGTGGGGTGATGCGGTCGCCAACGTCGAGTCGATGCTGGTGGTGAAGTAGATCAACGACACCGGCGCGGTAACGGCGGGCACAGCCACGTTCGTGGTCGTACCCCCGACCGGTGTGTATGCGACGGTGCTGGCGGCGATCAGCGTCCGCTGACTGTCTTCGGTGCGGTCGACGGTCAGCGCCTGCAAACTCCCCGCGCCCCGCAAGACCACGGGTTGACCTTTGCGGATCTGTCGGTTGAGTGAATCCAGGTAGATGTAATTCGATCCAATCGCCGTCTCGCTCGCGAGACTCCGCTTCCATTGAGCGCTGACGGCGGTCGAGCGCAGCAGCGCGGCCGACGAAAGCGGGGTGTTCGCCACAGGCGTCACGGGCCAATCGAATGTCACTTTGATGTAACGCTCACCGTCGACGCCGTCGTGCTCGCTGATCGTCGTAACGTTGCGGGGCAGCGGTAACGCGCCGAGACGCGCGAGGACGACATCGCCGGTCTGCGTGCTCACCGTGCCGGGCTGGCACAGCAGGAACTGCGTCGGGTTGGCCGTGAATGGCGGTCGCACCGGCCGCAGCGTCCATTGATTGAGCAGCGGGTGAATGGTGGCGGGCTTGCCCAGCTCGAACACCTGCGGCGGATTTCCATCGAATGCCCCCGAGCGAAACGCGGTACCGATCGGCAGGCTGACCGCCTTGCGGCCCTCGGCGAACAACGCCAGCTCAGCCAATGCTGCGACCGCGGGGCGCGGAATGTACCCCAGCGGCGCGACCAGCTTGCGCAGCGAGGTGCGCCGGCGTGCGCTGCGGACGTACGTCTCGTGCGCCAGGACTTCGTCGTAGAACGAGATCAGGTCACAGACATACGCCCACATCTCGATCAGCATGACCCCAAAGTCCTGCGGATGGCGGCCGCGCCATTTACCGATCTCCTCGAGCGAACGCTTCAGCGCGTTGCGATCCGGCTCGGTGAGGAAGCGCGCCGACCACAACGGGTGCTTGTCCAAATCGGCCGTGCTGCGGATCGACGCGCTGCGGAGCAGCGCGCGCCGGAACTCGGCGAACGTCCCCGTCTGACGCTTCAGGTGCGACCGTCCGGCGGCAATGCGGATCTCGGGCGGGAAGCGAAACTCATCGCATATGCAGTTCATGCACCGCCTTCCATCACCAGACGTACGGCGCCACGCTCCGGCAGCTCGTAGTTGTTCTCGACGCGGATGATCTCGCTCGGTGACACCGAGTAGACCAGCTCGCTGAAAGCGCGCGTGGCAAACCAGCCGCGCCGACGGATGTAGATCTGCTCCACCGCGCGTACGCCCGGTACCGATTGAATGACCGCTTCAAGCCGTGCGCGTTCCAATGGATCGCCGAACGTCCAGTTGTCAGGTGAGAAGAAGCCGGTTCGTCCGCGCACACCGCGGCGCCCAAACAAGGCTTCGAGGACCGCTTCCTTGACGTCGCCCACGTAGGACGTCGGGGCGACACAGATGTGGATCTCGAGGTCGAGATTCGCAAAGCGGGGATCCATGGCGTGCGTCTCGCGCGCCGCCAGTCGGTAGCGGTCGAGTTGCCGTTCGAGGTCCCGGCGTTGCTCGGGGCTCATGGTGAAGCTCGCCTTCGGATCCGGCGTTGCGAACAGGGTCAACCAGCTCCCGGTCCAGCGGAACTGCGCGCCGGCCCGCTGTACCCAGGGGAGTTTCTCGACCGCCGCGGCGTAGTCTTCCTCGCGCACCGCGCGGAACGTCTCGGCTCGATACGCATCCGGCGCGACGTGGCGGGCCGCGGCCTCGGTTTCGCGATCCTCCGCGTCCGTGACGGCGAGCGGGTTGGTGACCGCGGTCACGAACGGAAGCGCGCCGGCATCGTAATCGTTCAGGGAATCGGCGGCGATGTTGTCGCTGCGGCCGTGCCCGAGACGATAGACGACGCGCAGCTCGAGGCCCCGCGTGGGCACCGTGCCGAACTCACCGGTCCCGAACTGCACCGTGGCGCCGCGTCCGTTGGCGTAGTCGAAGTGGATGAATTCCTGCGGCGTTCCGGTCTCGTCGACGCGCCGGTACAACGCGACGCGGCGCCAGGCGCCGTCGTCGAGCGTGAAGTGCTGGTCGGAAGACAGCGACGAGCCGACACCGAGAAAGGATCGCTTCCATTCCCACTCATCGTTCGGCACAAACACACCCGCCACCGTGGCGCCGTCGATGACGCGCACCTCGGGTGACGCGTGTCCGACGTTACGTCCATGGGACACGACATCGCGCTCTTCGGAGCCGGGCAGCGTGAAGAGCAGCGCCGAGCGCTCGATCGCGTAGCTGGAAAAGTTGTCATTATAGTAAGTGTTCGACGTGGGCCGATGCGCCGGTTGCGCAACCGGCGGCGTCGCCACTATCGGCGTCGGCTCGATCGCGAAGTAGGCCTCGAGCGTTTCTCCCGCCGTTGCCGGCACGATGTTGCCACGGACGACCAGCGTCGCGTACTCGAGCTCGAAGGGCGTCGCGTACGCGTCCTCCCACTCCAGCCGCGTGATGTTCGCCCCCACCAGCGGATCGACTTCATTGGTGACGCGGATCAGCCGCACGCACCACGCGCGTGCGGGCACGCTCGCGTCGGTCGGGTTCGTCTGCAACACGACCCGCTTTCCCGGCACGTTGGGATTGGTGAAATCTTCCAGCGGCAAATCGGCCGCGTGGTGGCCGGCGACGTGCATCGAGGTTGCACCGACGAGCAGACACGTGTCGTTCTCGTCCCACTGGTAGGCGGCCATCTGATTGGCGCCGCTGCGCAGGTTGAAGCTCGTGGACGGATAGAGCGTGGCGGCCGAGGACAGCACGCCCAGAGCGGGATTCAATTGACTGTGTCCCTGCACGATGCCGTGGCCGACCTCGTAGATCGATGGGCTGCGGCCGCGCCGTTGTGGCACCGTCTCGCCTGGAATGGTCGTCGCGGGCCGTACCCACACCGGCATGCCGACCGACAGCACGTGCACGGGCGCAGAGGTATCGACAGTGAAATCGAGCCAGGTCGTGCCGCCTTTGCCATCGTGCAGGTGATAGTCGATCAAGCGCAATTGCCGGCGCATGGAGCGGCGTTGGGTCGCGCTTTCGAAATACGCCTCGCGGCTGACGCGGTCCTGGTAATAGGCGAGCTCGTCACCCGCTGCGCTCATCACCTCAGCGAGCATCATCCCCAGGTCCGCTTCCAGGCGGTCCTTCCAATCGGGATGTCGGTCGGAGGCGAAGTCGAGCAGCGCCTGGCGAATGCTCCAAAAATCCCGCGCCAGGTAGTTGACCGGGTAGTCGACCAGCGGCTCCTCCGGACATTCGTGGGGGAGCGCCTCGCAGTCGAGCTCGCTCGGACAGTTCGCTTTGAAGCTGAATCCGACCTCGGCGAAGTAGGGATCGATCTTTGCGTGCGTCAACCGGAAGCGGTAGCGGGAGAAATCGCCCGGCTGCGTCGTTACGATCTGGAGCACTTGGCGCCCGGACATCGTCACCCAGGCGGGGGCGATGGCGGGATCCAATGGAACAACCGGCAGCGTCTCACCGCCCGACGGGCTGAAAATGGAGATGCTGGACGCCGGAATCGCGCCGAGGATCACATCGGGGGTCAGCGTTGCCGACGGATGGAAGAACACGAACAGACTCTGCTGGTCGGCCGCGACGTAGACGAAGTCGAGCCCGACGATGGTGTCGAGCGCGCGCAGCTTTTCGATGCGGTCGATCGCGGCCATGACTAGCGCGTGACCTCCAGATTCAGATACCGACGCTCGCCGCGCGCCTTGAGCGTATAGGCAATGACGATCTCTAGCTTTTCGTCGATGGCCTTGGCTTTGACGTCGTTCACCGTGATCGCCGCGCCGAGCCATCGGGTGAGCGCCTGAAAGATCGTGACCTGCGCCAGCGCGGCAGACGCCTCGCTGTTCGGCGCGAACACCAGACGCTTGATGCCGCAGCCGAAGTCCGGGCGGTTGATCCGTTCGCCCGGTGCGGTGAAGAGCACTTGGAAGATCATTTGCTCGATGTGCGCACCGTAGTCGGTCTCTTCATCGAGGCGGCCGCGTCCGATGTCGACGGCGAAGGGATGACGGATGCTGGTGAAGGGAATTGCCATCGCTATTGGCTCTGCACCGGTTTCTGGGTTTTCGTGATCGCAGCCGGTCCCTGTGGAACCTGCTGCGCGCTCAGGCACAGCCCGATGCTGGTAGTGCTGAGCGTCGGCGTGCCGTTGACCTTCACGCGCATGTCCCCGACCAGCCACTGCACTTTCACGCACGGGCTCGGCACCCCGGGCGGGATGGTAAACGGACAACCGGTGATGATGAACTGGTCGTTCATGAGGGCCGCGGATTCGCTATCCGCGCTCACGCGTTGGTTGAGACTGACAATTTGCACTGAGCCCCCGTGCGGACACTTGATCTTCGTTTTGGTGTTCAAGGTTTGACCGGCCATCACGAGACCTCGAGCGCGCCGTTGTTGACCTTGACCGCGGTCGACGTCACTTCGACTTTGCCGCTGCCGCGCTCGCTGACCACGCCGGCAGAACCCACCGTCTGCGTCGCCCCGCCGCTCTCGCTCGTGATGTCGGCGGCGAGCGTGACGGTGGACTGGCTGTTGGTCTGCAACATGAGCTCATCGGCATCGTCGTCGATGCGCACCGTCAGCTTCTCGGTCTTCCAGATCTTGATGGGCGCGCCGCCGGAATCCGGCAGCTCGTTGTCGGCCCAGAAGCAGCCCGTCCAGATCGGATAGCTCGGGTCTCCCGCCTCGAACTCGACCCACACGCCCGTACCGGGCTCGGGTAGGCTGTAGAACCCGACTCCTGCGCCCGCGTACGGGACGCACGGCATCGCCCATGACTCGACCGTGCCCAACACCGCCGGCACTTTGACCTTGAGGCGGCCACGCTCGGTTGGATCGGCATTGTCGCTCACCGTGCCGCGGTACTTCCCGAAGAAGTGTCCGCGGATCCACGTCAGCACGTCTTCATCGAAATCATCGAACATCACGTCAGCTCACCCATCCGTTACGGATCAGATTGAAGTCCATGCGATGCTCGGTGGCGTCGATCGCGTGCCGCACCGCCGAGCAGAGCCACAGGCCGCTGTGGCGCGCACCGACACCGCGCAGATTCACCAGCGTGTGGGCGCGCAGCACCTTCCCCAGCGTGGTGAGCGTGGTGGCACCGGTGGCGCGCACGAAGAACGACGCCTCGATGAGCGTGGCCTCGCCGCGCGCCTGGAGATCGCCGCTGTCGTCGACCGGCGCGTGCACGTGCGCGCTGCGCGTGTCGGTGACGATGTCCGCAAGCGCGCTTCCGCCCAGCGCGGTGAGCGGGGAGGCTTCGACCGCAACGCTGATATCCGACTTGTCGTTGAGATCGACCTGGGTGGCCTCAGCGCTGGTGGGACGCTCGACATCCCACGCGATCTCCAACGTCGTCAGGTTCGATTTCGGCTCGGTCAGATTGATGACCAGATCGAGCGCGGCCGTGCCGTCGAGCGGGGGCCGCTTGAAGTGTGCGGTCTCGACGCCCGACTCGTCGCAGCTGATCCAAAAGAGATGCCCATTGCGGCGCGCCAGACGGCGGATGAAGGCGAGATCGCTTTCCCGTTGGATGAGCGTGTGCTTTCGCTCCGCGTGCCCGGCCTGTGTCGTCTCGACGTCCGGAGTGAAACCCGCTTGCGACAGAATGGCGGAGACCGCCGAGCTGTCGGTGAGATCGCTCCACGCGACCACCTTGTCCTCGCGATCGAGCTTGATCGACGAGTCGCCGCCGAGCACCGTCAACGTGGAACCCGCGCCGCCTTGTTCGAAGTGAATCTGTTGCCCATAGACGGGACCCTTGACGAGGCAATGCATCGCGTCCGCCGTCGGTACGAGAATCGACAGCTCGGCGCCGGGGCCGAGCTTGGGCTCTTTGAGCAGCGGGAAATCGCCATCGCCGACGTCGAACGCGTACTCGAGCCGATAGGACGTCGGTTGTCCGACACGCTCAGCGATCTCGACCGATGCCGCCGCCGCGGCCGTTTCATCCGGCTGGCCGTCGATTCGGATTGCGATGCCTAATCCCATGCGTCCGTTACCTGGCCTTCGCCGGGATTTCGATCTCGGGCATTTCCGTCAACGCCTCGGGCAGCATGAGGTTGTTCTGTTCGGCAATGCGCCAGTAACCGGCGGGGTCGTTGAGATAGCGGGCGGCGAGCAGATCGGGACGCTCGCCTTGCTTCAACAGGTGCACGCCGAGCTGCACCTGCGCCGGCGGCGGTGGCGGTGCCACGACCGTCACCTCGCGCCCGCGCGTATCGGTGACGACGTACGGCTCGCTGCTGAGGTAACGACTCTTGGAATCGAACACGCGCCCTCCTCTCAGATCGGCAGCATGCCGAGGATCGACTCGACGCTGTTGGCGAGGTTGGCCATCGCCAACGCCTCCTTCTGCGCTTGGGTAATCTTGTAACAAGCCTTGGCGATCTCGACGGTGGCCGCCTTGCTCGTGTCGCCCTCAACGTTGACCAAATCGTTCTCGTCGAGCACCCGCATCCCGATCGTCACCTTGGCGCGGATCGGATAGAGCAACGGCGAGTACTGCTGCTCTTCGACCGAGAAGCTCGTGATGCGCACCGGCACGATGCGCCCCGGTCCCCAGAAGAACAACACGATCGGCACTTCCTTGCGCTCGACGACGTCGGCCGCGGTGCCGACGCTGGCGCTGATCCCGCCGGCACCGATCGACACATTCACCGAGACATTGAGCAGACCGCCCAACGCTCCCGGACCGGGCGGATAACAGAGCATCTCCATCGCCGCGATCCGATCCGCGACACCGGACACGAAGGCCACCGGATGCGTGGAGGGATGCTCGAGCGCATCGGCCGCATCGAGCTCGAGCGCGACAGTGAACGTCTCCTGGGGATCGAACGGCTGCGAAAGTTGATTGCGCTGCTCGCCGGTCAGCGGCGCGCGTTCCATCGACCCATCGTCATTGTACGTGACCTGACGGGTGGCCGGCGTCCACGGCGTCAGCGTCCGGGTCATGGTCTCGGGGTTGTATTGAAAGACGATGATGTTCGGGATCGGAATCAGCATCGGCGCGGAGAACTGAATCAGCGCGCCCTTGAGGAGCTTCGGACTTCGTGAGTAACCGCTTTCAGCCATAACCTGGTCCGTTACGGGAGATCTCTCTCGCTGGAGCGAGCAGTGGTGAACAGATCCCGCAAAATCTGTCCGGGATCGACGCGCGGCTGGATCCACTCGATATTGTCGGCGGACGGCAGGCGGAACTCTTCGTTCGACGCGTACCGCAGTCGCGCGATAAGTCCCGCCTCCGCGTTGGCTCCCCACTCGAAGTTGGTCAGGTTCCAGATCTTTTGCCAGCGCGCCGCGGTGTAGCCGAACGCGCCGACCTCAGCCGTGACGTCCGCATCTAAGCCCAGACGGAACACCGGTCGCATGCGGATCGCCGCCACCGCTTCGATCACGTAGATTGCGTTGCGGAGATGGAAATCAATCGAGCCGTCGAAACCGCCACGCAGACCTACCGTGCCCGTGCCGGTAATGCCGCCCGTTATCCGAGCAACGCCGGCGCTCAAGCCCGCGCCCGCGCGAATTGCCAGCGTCAAGTCCGCATGCGCCGGAATGTTGAGTTGCGCGCCAGCATCAACTTGAAGGTCAGAGGACTCCTCGAGCGGGTTGAACCCGACGCCAACGTGAACGTTATTGAGGGTCGCAGGACCAAACCCGTAGCCGACTGAGAGTCTACCGGTCAGTGTGGCGATCACCCCCACGTTTACGACCGGTATGGAAAGACCAGGAATTCCGAATTCGAGGGTGCGTTCAAATAGCGTATGGCTGCGCTCTATGCCGCGGAAGAGGATGATCGCGTTCGGGAAGCGCATCTCACCGCGGACGCGGAGCGGCCCTCGCTCCGGCTTGACGATACCCACGTTACCGACGAGGTTATCCGTCAGCCGTACGGTCGCGCTGCCCTCACCGAACAGCTCGCCGGCTTCGCTGATGTTGAGATTGATGTTACCGCTGGCGCGACCCCGCTGGATTGCCGCGGTTCCCTGACCCGACAGCAGTCCATCGCGATAGCGGACCAGCACAGTGCCGGTCAGTCCGCCAATCGCGATGGCAGTTCGCGCCGAGCCCGAGAGATGCTCGCCATCGTGTCGCAGCGATACGTTCACCGGCTGCAGATTCGGTACGCGCAGAGTGGCGTCGCCGGTCAGAATGAACCGCCCGTCTTGGTAGGCGGCTCGCAAGGCGACGGGATTGCCCAAGATCAACAGGTCGACCGCACCACTGGGTCGGATCGTGCCATCCGGATTGAAATCCACACGCAACTCGCCGCGTTGGAAACCGGGAAGACGGATCTTTGTGCTTTCGACGAGCACGAAACCCGACCATTGCCGGTTTCGATACTGCACATGGCCTTGTGCGCGGTCGGTTCCAGGAATGTTTGCAAATAGATCCCCGTCCAGGACGAAGCCGTTGTCGTAACTTGCTTCGAGTATCCCATTGAGGAACGGGCGCCCCTCGGGTCCAATGACAAACGCGATCCGACCAGTGGGATTGAACTCCGGCAGCAAGTCGGCGCCGAGGCTTAGCTCGGTAAATCGTAAACCGGGAATCGGCGAGCGTAGCTCCGCAGGATCGGCGCGCATCTCCGCCCGCAACCGTTCGCGGTTGAGATCGAGGTGAAACGGAACTCGACTGAGCAGCGGCAGGCTCGGCGTGAGCGTTCCGGTAGCGCCGACTCCTGCGTCCGGATCGTAGGTCAGATTGAGGTGACCGCGGCTAAGGAATGGATACACGAAATCCACAGCCGGGTTCCTTGGTTGGGTGAGCGTTAGATTTCGATTTTCGGCATTGACCGAGAACTGCAGGTTGGATGGCCGTTGCGTGACGTCGATTGGAACGCGTGTTCGGCCGGCATTCTTGATGAGATTGTCCGAATCGAATTCAGCAGAGATGACGTCGCCGGTGTTATTCGTGCCTCTTTGGAGGGTGTTGAGGAGCATTCCCGCGACGATTTGACGCGGCGCGCGATTTTCGTCACCGGTCAGATCGCTGGGGTTCGGCGGCGGTAAGACCCGCAGGACGTCGCTCGCTCCGCCGGCCGCCACCGCATAGGCCTCCATTCCGGCTGCCGCCGCGGACGCTTCAACGCGCCGCGTCGTCGCGCACCCTTCCACGTCGATGCATTTCGTCGCCTGACCCGGCTGCGGACAGGCAGAAAACTCAGCAACGCTGCCTTGCTGCTCAACCGCGTCGAAATGCAACAGGATGAAATCCGGCTTCGGATTGAGCGTCTCTCTTGCTCGTTTCGCCAAGTCGAGGACCCACACGCGGATGTCTCTTCCGCTCTGCTGGTTTTCGACGGGATCGAGGACTTGAATATTGTTCCGTGTGTTCGTCCCGCCCAGTTGGAGCTCGACGATGTGGTCCATCTGGCAGGTCGTGCCGCTCGCCAGCGCCGGAGAGAAGGCCTGACTATTCCCCTGGGCCTGCCGCCCACCCGCTTGAAACCAATTCTCGGCGGCGTCCGCCCCGGTCCAGCCGAGCTTGCCCAGCCAGCTCGCGCGCAAGTCACCGGTAGAATCGCGTGACTGCCAAAGCCCGGCGTTTGGAACACGCCCGGTGAATCCGACTGTCGCTTCAAGGGCTTGAGCGTTGGCTTTCGCGCGGTAGAATTCCAGCACTCGCCCCTTGATCGCAGGCAGAAGGAATTTGTTGACGCGAAAGGCAACAACCCCGGTTCCCTCATCCTGCCGAGCTGTGATTTGCACGCCATTGCCCACATCGAGCGGAGTGGCCAGCGTCTCCCACGTACGCGTCGGCCCGGGAGCGGTCGCGCCCTCGCCGCCACCTGTGGCTGCGGTATCAGCCTGCCGGGAAAGCACGGGACCGGCTGTTGTCGCCCCGAACCCGGATACAGATTGGCCGTCTGAAACCGCATTCGCAGCATGCTCGGCTTCCTGCTCGAGCCGCTGATTCTCACTGGCCAAAGGAATGGAGACGCCGTCGATACCGCTGCGCTGAATTCCTCGCTGCTGGACGGTGTGCGCCAATTCATGCGCGAGCAGATGGCGCCCAGAATGGGAATGCGGCGCATATCGACCCGAGCCGAATACGATGTCCTGCCCCACAGTGTAGGCTTGCGCTGACACCGCCCTTGCGGATTCAGCGGCAGCAGCTCCGTCATGGACGCGGACCCCGCTGAAGTCCTGACCGAATCGCCGTTCCATCACGTTGCGAGTCTCAGAATCGAGCGGGCGTCCGGGCGCAGCAAGAATCCCGCGTACAGCTGGCGGGATAGCACCTGGAGCCGGGCCGGATGAGCGGCGCAACAACAGCCCCTTGCGGCAGGTCTCACACTCGCCGTTCGAGCTTCCGGCACAGTCGCATTTTCGCTGGAGCAGCAGGCCGGACGCTTGTATCGGCACGGCGGGTGATGGCGCCGGATGCTCGGCATGCAGCGCCTCGCGCGCCGCCGGCGTGCTTTGCCGATGACGATTCGCTGCCCCATGTGGTCTCTCGACGTGGCCGGCGGGCGCGCTGTCACGGACAGCGGGGCTAGCCGTAGAAGTCTTTTTTGCAGCCCTAGCTTGCATCACGCCTGCGGTTTCCGCTGGGAAATTTTCGTGACGATGGCATCCGCGATCTGGCCGGCGGATACAGGCCCGTGAGACTGAACGCGCAGAGAGAGCCGCGCGATGCGTCCCGGCATGACTGGTTGTCTCGACAGGGCATCCAGTCCGCGTGCCGTCGCGTCACCCAACTGCCGCGCCTCCTCGCGGGTCAAACCAGGAGCTCTGAGTCGCAACGCATCGATGCGCACACTGCCGCGCTTCATCGAACGTCCTCCATGCTCAAGATGCGTTCGCGCTCGCGCGGAGCGATGCCGCGACCTTCCTTGATCAGCTCGCGATCCAGTCCGGTCAGCAGGTGGCGGACATTGATGTCTGTCTTCTGTGCTCGGGCGGCGAACAGTCCCGCCAGCACCGCGTACTTGATCTGAGCGCCGGTCGCGTCTGCCACTGTGCTCAGCACATCCAACGCGGGAGCCAGGGCGCGTGCGCGCGACTCCCCAGCGAGAGACGTCACCAGCTTCATCCACAATGTCCGCTGCAGGGTGGGGTTGGGCTTGAGGAAATCCGCGACATAACGAATGCGGCGGACGAACGCGGGGTCGATATTGGCTTTGAGATTGGTGGCCAGAATGGCGATCCCCGGGTAGCTCTCGATCGCCTGCAAAAGATACGCGGCGTCGGTATTGGCGAACTTGTCCTGCGCGTCGCGAATCTCGGTGGCGCGCTTCGCAAACAGCGCGTCGGCTTCATCGAACAGCAGCACGACGTCGTTCTCCGCCGCGACGCGAATGACCTGTTCGACGTTCTTGGGTGTTTCGCCGACCCACTTGCTCACGAGCTGAGCCAGATTGACGCGGCACAGATCCTGCCCCAGGCGCGCCGCGATGACCTGCGCGGCCATTGTCTTTCCGGTTCCCGACGGGCCGCTGAACAATGCAATGAGCGCGCGGCCCTGCGGGAAGAGACGACGCGCCTCGGGTTGGCGCCAGAAGGCGGCGCGGTCGGCGGCCTCGAACGCAATTGCGTCCAATATCTGCTGCAATCCTTCCGGAAGGACAAGGTCGTCCGTTGTGAACGGGCACTCGAGAATCTCGGCGAGGTGGCCGAAACGGGAGCGCGCCGCTTCGCGCACCAGCGCACCCGTCTCTGCGGGTGTCCGCGCGCCGAGTCGACCTGCCTGTTCGATATCGCCGGGCCAGACGCTGTGGCGTTCGGCGAGTTGTCGCAGCTCGTCGGCGGGCCACTCCGCGGCACCCGGCGAGCTGTGCTGCCATAATCGTTTGCGCGTGCGTGCTTCCGGCACACGCAAGCGCACGTGGCGGTCCGTTGCGCCGGCGATCCGCGCCGGCTCCGACCCGGGTTCGCACAGGACGAACTGCGCCGGAAAGAAGGGCGCGTTTGCCGGCCACCGACGGTGCGAGGCCCCGTGACCGATCCAAGCCAAAGCGGCGGCGTCGAGAAATGCCTGGCGTTGGCCGTGCCAAAAGAGGCGTGTCCAGCCGGCATCGTCGACCCCGTCGGCATCGATGAGCAGCAGCTGCATTCCCAGCTTCCGCGCGACCAAGCTCGCAAACGTACGCTTACCGCCGCCGGCGGGTGCCGTGACAACGACACGCAGCCGCGGCGGATCGGCGTGCTGCAGCGCCTCCGCAATCCACGCGGCGATTTCGTCGACCGGCCACTCGGGGAGCGCGGATCGGCCTGGATTGACCGTGCGTACGCCGCACAGAAGTGTTTCATCGAGCGTGCTCCGGCCGAGCAACCAATCGCGCACCTGTGGATCGCAGCTGAGCGCGTTCGGTTCGCTCAGGCCGGCGTCGCGGCGTTGGATGAGCTCCCAGCGAAACACATTCATCTCGGAAGGCCACACGCTCGATCGCCCAAGTTTCAGTAGTCGCGCGGCAAGGGGTTCCGTGATGTACGTGCGCCCGGAATGATCCTGCAGGTACGCGCACACCCGTCCGAGCGCGGGATCGAACGCGACCGCTGCGCACAGGCGCAGCAGGTCGACTTCCTCTTGGCTCAGTCCGAAGATACGACTCAGTCGCGCGCACCGCGAGTGGGGCAGATCGTTCAATGCCTGCCAGGTTTTCTGCGCCTCGTCTCGCCAGCGAGAGACGGGCTCTTGCGTCTGGGACCACGACGTTTCCTCGCCCAGTGAATCCTGATCGGCAAGCAGGCCGGCGAGCTCCGCGTGCGTGACGGTTGCGCGGCCGTCGGATGAGCCTTCGAGGAGCCAGAGATGCTGCAACCATGCGCCGCGACAACGCGCCAGCAAGCGGAACCAGAGAGTCATCAATTCCGACTCCGCCACGTCGGCGCTGGGTGCGGCGACTTTGGCGCGATGTGACGTACGCGCGCGGCGCGGCTGCGCCTTGCGACGCGGAGCCTTCCGTTTTGCGGAGTCTTGCCGAGCGGTGCTCATGGCACACGCACCCACCGCGGCGCGTTTTCCGCCCCGTTCACGATAATGCGCAACGGCAGGACATCACCCGGCGTGAGGCCGGCGATCGGGAACTGAAACTTCAGCTGCGTCGCACTGACTTCGAAATGCCCGGCAGTTAACGGACCGCTCGGCTGGAGCGGGATCGACACGGCTCCCACCGTGACGCGCACGTTCTCTTTGGCGATGTCTGGATGCTGAAAGCGGCCGCCCGTGACTGTCACCACGTTTCCGACCGCGGTGGCAACCACATTGTGCGCCGGAGTGGTGACGCTGGGTGCAACGGTGAACGGCACTTCATTGGAGGTCTGTGAAAAGGCCCGCATGCTGCCGTCTGGCATGCGCCGGTTGCGCGTCACGCGTGCTGCAGCCGTGTATACACCCGGAACGACGTCGCGACCGCCAGCACGATCGCGCACCTGGGCGGCGATCACATCCGCACCGGCGACCACGCCCCAGTCGATCCCCACTTCCTCCGGCGTCTTCCAGCCTGCCCTGTTGATGAGGAGGGTGGTGACGTCACCGTTCAAGTCGACGCCTTCGAGCTTGAGGTTCTCCCCGCTGGCCGCTTCGCCCGGTTGCACCTCCGCGGTGCGGTCGAGCATTTCGCCAGGAATGCGGAAGACGACGGTGCTCCGGCTCGCGTCGAGACGGGGCGCGCCATTGACGAAGATGTGCACACCGTAACGCAGCACGCGGCCGCCGAACGCCTGTGGCCGGTCCGGCTCGAGCAGCACGGTATTCACTTCATAGTAAGCTGCGAGGCGTATCCCCTGTGTGCCAGCAGTCCAGAAGTTCGTCGCTTCGTTGGCAGTGACGCTCCGCAAGGTAACGCGCAGGACATTGTCCGTCTTGTCGAGCTCGGGTGGGAAAACGGTCGTTCCGGCGATCTTGGTATCGCGGTCGATGCTCGGATAGTCGTGCAAGGTCTTCAGGGCGAGGCCGAACAACTTCTGGCTGCGCAAAGCGGTTAGGTTTGGGTTACTACCGGCCATATCGCTGGTGTGTGCAACCAGCTGATACTGGAGTTGCAGTCCCATCGGCGTGAAACGCACCGCCGGCTGGTCCGGGTAGTAGGGTGGTTGATTCTTGAAGTGCGGGTCTTCGCCCAGGTGGTAAAGGAAGAAGCCCAAGGCATTTTCGTCCGTCAGGAGCGCGCTCTCGACGCCCGAATAGGTGATCGGTGGTGCGGAAAGTGGCGGAAAGAACGTCGCCCACAACGCGTCCACTCGAAACTGGAGCAAACGCAGCATGGTCGTGGTGACGAGCGACAGATCGATGAGCATGGCAAATCACCACTGGCCGAGGCCGAACCTCCGACTGGAGCGAACGCGGGGCCGTTCGGCGGACGCGCCGCGGATGACCACGACCTGAGGACGTGGCGCCGGAAGCACCGGTGCTGGTGGGACGACTTCCACGGTGATCGTGCCGATCACGAGCGCCGGCGGTTCCAATGGCGCTTCAACCGTGCGCGGTGCCGCCTCCATGGGCTGCAAGCGCAACACGGGATCGGGCGGTGGACGGAGCTCCGCTGCAGGCGGATCGGCCGTGACTGCGTCAGCTTCCGGCAGACGCGCCTGCGGGCGATCGAGCACCTGCTGCATGAACTGATCCGCCTTGCGAAGCCGTCCAGACTCATCGCGCCGCTCTTCCACCGGAGCGAGACGAGCGGGCTCCGTGCCGGCCCTATTCGTCTCGCCAATCGCTGCGGGTTGTGGCGGCAACAGGTCCGCTCGCGACATGGGCGGGGACAGGGCGTTGTCGGTGGAAATCGGTTCAGCCGGCACGCGGGGACGCGTTGGCGCGCGCGATTCATCGATCGGAGGGGGGAGGGGAGCGGCTCCGCTCTGAACCGTGTCCTCACGCGGCGGCGTTTCCGTGTCACTGCGCGTCGCGAGCGTCGGAGGCTCGGCGGGCTTGCGCACCGGCATGGGTGCCGCTTCTGACTCCGCGACCAGAGCGGAAACGCTTGACCTCATGCGCGCTGCGTCGTCGGACGACGGCTGTGCCGGTTCAGGGGGAGCTACGACGTCGAAGGGATCCGCCACCTTGCCGGCGCCGGCGGCTGCCGGCGCCGGCATGTCGATCGCACGATCGGCGAGTCGGGCGAAATAGCTCTTCATTACGAAGCCCGCTCGTTCTCGATGAGCTCGACGAAGAGACGTCTGTCCCCGCGGCTCAGCGAAAGGATTTCGTCGAGCGACCAGTTGTAGGCGAGCGCGACGCGATGGATTTCCGCGAGCAGGCGACGGCGTGCGGCGAGCACGGCACTCAGCACATAACTCTGGACGTCGAACCGAATGGTGTTGGCGTGCTTGCACTCGGCGCAACGCGCGACCAGCTCCAGATCGAGCAAGGGTGCAATCTGTTCCAACAATTCTTCGCTGCCCACCGCGCGACTGCGCAGAAAGGCTTCCACCTCATCGGGCGCGAGGCCGGCTACGGCGAGCTCGTCGTGACCGGTCGGTAACCGCACCGATGTGCCGTCGGGTCCTTCGAACCGACCGTCACCGAGTGCCTTCCACGCGCCGGGAACTACGCGCCCGGCCACCGACTCGAGCAATTCACACAGGGAAAAATGCAGATCGAACGGCTGGCTGCAGCGCGCGCAGGTGAACGTGCTCTCGATGCGGTCGCCGAAGGCGCGCCGATACATGACCGCCAAGAGGTGGTCGCGATCAGCCGCGACCAGGTCGGTCGCCGGCACGTCGTCGAGCAGCGCGGTGAGCAGGGCGATCGCGTGGGGGGTGCTGATACCCGAGACGGCGAACTCCTCGCGTCCCGTCAATTCACGCAACCGCGCGACCCGCCGTTCCCCCGCAAATCGCAGTGGCACGGTCACCATGACGTCGACTACGTCTGTTTCGGTTCGGGCACGGCGATATCGCGCTCCCAGCCCTCGTTCTGCAACACCATGTGCTCGATGGCGACGGCGTGCGCGTTGGCATCGAGCTCGGGCAATGCCTGATACTCACTCACCCAGCAGCGATAGACCTTATAGGCCTTGGCGACATTGCCCTGCTCATTGAGGAGCTCGATGATCAGGTCCTTCCTGAATTTCTCGAGCGAGATCATGGCATCGCCGTCGGTGCTGTAGATCATGTTCGCCCACTTCTCGAACTCGAGATCGTGCGTGACGCCGCGTTCCAGCGTAATGGGCTCGAACTTCCACACGCTGGGTGAGACCCGCGCGGTGCTGGGGTCGCCGCCTTCGCGATGCGTGACCGGCTCCGTACTGCGCTTCAGCGCGCTGATCTTGCTCACGCCGGCGACGTAACGTCCGTCCCATTTGATGCGGAACTTCATGTTCTTGTACGGGTCGAACCGACTGGTGTTCACGGGAAACTGGGGGGGAAATTGTACCGCCATGATTTATCAACTCCGCTGTGGTCGTTTTCAGGTTTCGATCTGTCCGGCCATCTGTTGCAGGTAGAGGATCACGAACTCGGCAGGCTTCAACGGCGCGAAGCCGACCCAGATGTTCACGATGCCGAGGTTTCGGTCGTTCTGCGTCGTGGTTTCGGCATCGCACTTGACGAAGTACGCGTCCCGCGGTGTGGCACCCTGGAACGCTCCCTGACGGAAGAGGTTGTGCATGAAGGCACCGACGTTGAGGCGTATCTGAGCCCACAACGGCTCGTCGTTGGGCTCGAACACGACCCACTTGAGCCCCCGGTACAAACTCTCCTCGATGTACAACGCCAGGCGGCGGATCGGGATGTACTTGTAGTCGTGGGGCGTGTTGTCGTCGCCCTGGTTCGTGCGGGCGCCCCAGTTGACGATGCCGCTCGGGAAGACGCGCAGCGTGTTTATCGCGCGCGGGTTGAGGACGCCGTTCTCTCGATCGGACAACTGCAGGTCCAATCCGACGATACCGCGGAAATCGGCTTCCGTGCCGGCCGGCGCCTTCCACACGCCGCGCGTCGCATCGATCCGCCCGAACAGACCGGCGAGCGCGCCGGCTGCTCCGATATTGCGCCGCAGACCGTTCTGATTGATCGCGATGCGGGGGAAGAACACGGCGCTGTAGTCCTTGACCAGCCCGATGCGGAGCGCGGTGAGCCCGGCGGTCGCCGATTGCGGGTCGGTCCACGATGCCGGGCTGTCCATCAGGAGGAAGGCGCGCCGTTGCTGGCAGAACACGCTCGCGTTGGCATACACCGCATCGACCGGCACGGCGGGACTCGCAACCGGCGGCAGGACCATCAGATTGAAGAGATCGACCTCCCGGTCGACGATCGGGTACGCGTTGTCGTAGTCGGTCGCGTCAGGGGCGGTTCCATCGCTGCCGGCCGTCCCGGCAGTCTGCTGTCCGATACCGAAGCCTCCGGCTCCCAACGTGTATACTTTGACGTTCTTCAAGAAGTTCAGCACAGGATTCACGGCGAACAGGGCCGAAAAGAAGTTGTCGTCGACGGGGTCGGTCGGCAGCATCGTCAGGCGGGTGCCGGTGACTTGCGCCGTCCAGCGGAACAGCGGGTCGCTCGCCGCGCGATTGTTGATCGCCGTCGCCATTCGTCCCAACTTGTCTCGCAGGCCGTCATTGTTGTCGTTCGGCGATCCGCCGTTATTGTCGCGATAGAAGAGATCCGCCGGTGCGTTCGTGACCAGGTCGGTGAACGAAACTAGCTGTGCAACGGTGCCGACTGCGGGAGGAGGCAGTGTCTGGTCCAGCTTGATGCCGGTACCGGCCGGGGTGAACGCCTGCTGCTGCAAGGTTGCCAGCGTCTTCCAGTCCGCCAGATTGGGCTTGAGCAGTGTGATGCCGCTCGGGGATGGGCGACGCATGGCGTGCGACCCGATCTCCACGCCGCCCTGCTCGGCGCCGAGCATGAGCGGTACGGCCAGATCGTTCGAGGCGGCCGGGCGAATCAAGATGTCTCTATTCGGAAGCGTGACGGTCGTTGAGGTGATGGTCAGCACCGTGGTCTGTGTCGTGCCAGGGAAAGTCGGGCTGGGCGGTGGCCCAGGATTCATCACAACGCTCAGCGCTGGGGCGGTGAGGCCCTTGGCAATAAAGGCATTGTTGATGCTGCCGGTGATAGCGTTCTGCAGTGCGGCGAGAAACGTCGCATTGGGAAGAGCTCCGACATCAATGGCACCGAGATCGACCGGAATGAATCCGCTGCCGTTGGCGCTGAGAAGGAAGCTGTTGCGCGTCACGGTGGTGCCGATCAGCGCTCCCCACGCCGCCTTCATGCCAGCGGCGGACGCGGCATGCGCGACGGGTCGACCCGATTGTGAGACGCCCGGCGTCACCGCGGGGCCGACGTCCGTGGCGTCGACGAGCTTTGAGTTCTGCGTCAGGAAAATCGGGGCGTAGCTGGGGGACGTAGGGTCCATGGAGAGGCCCTTCCAGCTTTCCCGTCGGGTCTTGACGCGCTTGCCAGCCTGGAGCTCCCAAACGTACAGCTCCATATTGAATGTCACTTCGGGCTGCGCGCCGCCGTAGGTCACGAGGGCGCGAATGTTCTCTCCTTCCAGGCCCATGTCCTTGGCCGTGAGCTCGAGAGTGGCGACATTTGCTTCGTTGAGCAGCGTGATCTTGGACGGGGCTGGGTTGTGCGCGATGCGCATGACCCAGCAGTCGGTACCGCCATTGAGGAAGAACAACCGGACGTACTGCGCCAGATCCCCGGCGTTGTGGTCTTCGCCGAACGTTTCGCTGAATGCGCCATAACTGACACAGCGCCGCGGTCTGTTGATCGGGCCTCGACGCGAGGCGCCGATGAACAGACCGATCGACGTGCCGACGCCGACGATGGTGCGCACGCCGCTGGGAACTTCCTGGATATAGACACCGGGGTAACTGACCGGAGGCGTTACTACAGCCATCTACTCTTCTCCTTCCTTGAGATCATCGGGCGGTTGCGTGTCCCGCGAGTACGTTGCGATCGCTGCAATGTTTGCCATGTCGCGTCTCGCCGCAGGCTGCCGACGGCAGCGCGCCCTCAACCTGTTCAGGATAGACCCGGTTCATGCCGCTATGACCCGACTCATGCCGCGCGGCGCTCACCGAAGACTCACTTCGGCATCACAGGGCCCTCACCCCTCGATTTCACCGCGACAATTTCACCGCGACAAGAGGAAATCCCAATTGACGGTTGTGCCGCCGGCGCGGCAAGACTCGACGGCATTGGCAACGGAATGCGGGCACGAAGCCGACGAGGGAAGAAGCGAAGATGGAATTCTTGCGAGTGAACTACCCCACGCCGCGTCGCGTGCTGCTCGACGGGGACGACTTCGCGTCGACGAATCGGACATGCGAAATTGAGCGCGGCATGCACAGTTTCGCGATTGATGAGCCGGCTGATCCCGAACAGATCATCGAGCTCATTGAACTGACCTCGCAGCAGGCGCGACGGAAGTTGTCGTTCAGGCCCGTGTTCGGCTTCGCGCGGAGCTCAACGCGATTCCGACCACGCTGCAGTTGCCGTCCTCGGAGGTCGACCTGCTGATCGAACAGGGCGCCGCGCTGCTGCACAAGACTGTCGCCTTCAGTCGTCTGATCAAAGACCTGGGCATCGAATGGAAGGATTGACGCAACCCGGCACGTCACCAACACAAGGAGGAGACGGAGCATGGCATCAACGTATCCCGGACGAGTGATCAAGAAGGGCGCTGCGGACGAGGCGGTCGTTAAGTCCAGCGACAGTTGAACGCGCGTGGCTGCGGACCCGTAGACCTTGACGGAGACTTCGGCAAGCAAACCGAAGCGGCAGTCAACCTGTTCCAGGCGCGCTTTCCCGACACCGACGGCCTGCCCCTGGTGGTCGACGGCAAGATCGGATCGATCGCCTGGGCGGCGCTGTTTGGTGGAGAGACCGTGCCCACGGCGGACAAACCGGCGGCTGGCCTGTTGACCAAGGCGCTCAAGGTCGCCAAGACGCAACTCGGGGTGATGGAGCAGCCGCCCGGGTCGAACCGCGGGCTGGAGGTCGACGAGTACATCCGACGTGTCGGCCTCAACCCGAAGGACCGGCTCCCCTGGTGTGGGCCTTTGTCTATTTCTGCTTCGACGAGCCCGCCAGCGCGCTGGGCCGACCGAACCCGATGATCAGGACCGCCGGCGTGCTCGATCACTGAGCGAGAGCAGGGCAGCGCGGCATCCCGCGCATCACGCAGAGCCGCGCCGTCGCCGATCCCGGGCTGGTGCCGCTGGGGCACATCTTCGTCATCGACTTCGGCGGCGGCACCGGTCACACCTGTCTCGTGATCGAAGTGGGGGGCGGAAAGCTCGTCACCATCGAGGGTAACACCAACGACGGCGGATCGCGTGAGGGCGTCGGCGTATTCCAAGGCGACGGCCGCTAGATCGCACAGATCAACAAGGGGTTCATCGACTACAGCGCCGCCTTAGGCCTCGGCGCGATGCCGACTACCTCTCCGCCGACGGCAACCGCAATGGCCCGTTCACGGAGACGCTGCGCAAGGTGTGGAACGGTGGACAATTTCAACGGCACGTACGCCACCTTCCACCGCGCCATCCAGCGGCGTATGCCTTCGGTGCAGAGTCCGAACTTCTTCCGCACCGGCGTGTCCGACTACCGGTACGAGCAGCAGCAACCGTCTTCGATCTGACGCTCCACGACGGGCGACCAACCGCTCAGCCCCGCGGTCGCGTCTGAACCAACGCGCGCACCGTGCGCTCGAGGACCGCGGCCGCGAGCTTGGCGCTCAGCTTGCGGTCGCCGCGCAGCACGTCCCACGCCTCGAAGCTGAGGGCGAGATCGACCGCCTCGACCAGGTCGGCCGGCGCCTGCGCCAGCTCGGGCAGCCATTCGAGCTGATCCTCGTGCAGCGCCCGTTGCATGTACTGGTGCCGCCCCTGCAGGAAGCGCGAGCGCCAGCGCTGCAGGTTGGCCGAGCGCTTGTAAGGCGCGACGCGTTCGAACAGCGCAACGCGCTGGCGCACCAGTCCGACGATGCGCTCTTCCAGGCGGCCGCCGCGCGCGCCACCGCGCAGGATCTGCAGCGCGTCGCCTTCGAGGCGCGCGTCCATGGCGGCGTAGAGGCTGTCCATCTCGGAGAAGTGACGGAAGACGCTGCGAATGCCGACGCCGGCCTGGTCGGCCACCTGCTGCGCCGTGGGCCGCAACACCCCGCGCCCGACCAGCTCGAAGAGGGCGGCGACGATCGCCTGGCGGCTGCGTTCGCCGCGGCGGAAACGCCCGTCGAGGGCCGCCGCTTCGATGGGGTTCGCCTTCTTCACGGCGAACACATTGTCAGATCGGCGGCCGCGGATCGAGCCAGCCGGTTGACGCTACACAATCTATTGGCATAGAGTGTGTCATCTGTTTCAGCTCATCACGCGACTGACAGGGGGGCCGCATGGAAAGCATCACCGGACCGGACGCCGTCGACTTCGCCGTGCGGCGCGACGACTGGCGCCAGTGTCGCGTCGCACCCGCGCCGCCGCTGCACACACTGCATGACGGCCAGGTGCTCTTGCGCGTCGACCGCTTCGCCCTGACGGCCAACAACGTCACCTACGCCCTGACCGGCGACATGCTGGGCTACTGGAGCTTCTTTCCTGCCGAGGCGCCGTGGGGCCGTATTCCCGTCATGGGCTTCGGCGACGTCGTCGCGACGCGCCATCCCGACGTCGTCACCGGCGAGCGCGTGTTCGGCTTCTTTCCGATGTCGACGCATCTGGCCATCGACGCCGGCGAAGTGCGCAGCGGCCACTTCCTCGACATGGCGCCGCACCGCAGTGGAACTGCCCTGGCCTATCGGCAGTACACGCGGGTAGCCGCCGATTCCCTCTACGAAGCAGCGCGCGAGGATGCCCACATGCTCCTGCGCGGGCTGTTCATCACCTCGTTCCTGGTCGACGACTTCCTGGCCGACAACCGCGCCTTCGGCGCCGGCACGTTCGTCATCTCCAGCGCCTCGAGCAAAACGGCCATCGCCCTCGCCTTCCTGCTGTCGCGCCGCGGCAGCGGTCGAGTGATCGGACTGACCTCGGCGCGCAACCGCGCCTTCGTCGAGCGCCTCGGCTGCTACGGCGAGGTGCGCACCTACGATGAGATCGCCTCCCTGCCGTCAGACGTGCCGACCGCGTTCGTCGATCACTCCGGCGACGCGGCCGTGGTGCGCGCCCTGCACGAGCACCTCGGCGAGCGCGTCGTGTACAGCGGCATCGTCGGCGCCACGCACTGGGATCGCGGCGGCCGCAGCCGCGATCTGCCCGGCGCCGCTCCCGCTTTCTTCTTCGCCCCGGCGCAACTCGAGAAGCGCCAGTCGGAGTGGGGCCCGGCCGGCTTCCAGCAACGGCTCGGCGACGCGTGGCGGGCCTTTCTCGCCTTCTCCGACGAATGGCTGGAGATCGTGCGCGGCGACGGGCCGGCCGAGGTCGAGCGTGTCTATCGCGACATCCTCGAAGGCCGCGCCCTGCCGCACCAGGGGCATGTGCTGTCGATGTTCCCCGGCGCTTGAGCGGCGATCGCATGGCGATGTTCCCCCCCTCGACCAACGACGCGTACCGCGGCGCGATGCTGTCGGCGCGCTTGCTCACGCTGCTCGCCGTGCTGACCATCGGGCCCGGCTGCATCCACACCTTCCTGCCCGACGGCGGCGCCGGCGTCATCGCCGGCATCGACCTGAGCCAGTGCGGCACCGTGATCATCGCGCTCTTCGCCTGGGCCGGCGCGACGCAGATCGCGCTCGGCCTCGTCATGCTGATCGTCTCGCTGCGCTATCGCAGCTTCGTGCCGCTGACGCTCGCCGTCGTCCTGCTCGAGCGCTCGCTGCACGCGCTCAACGCCTGGGTGACCAAGGGCGGCAGCCATCACCCGCCCGAGCACTACGCGGTCCTGGTCGGCGTGCCGCTGCTGATCATCGCGCTGGCGCTGTCGTTGCGCGCGGAGGCTTCGATATGAAGATCCTGACTTCGCCCGCCGGCCTGACCACCGCGCTGGCCGACTACCCGTTCGCCTCGCACTACGTCGCCGTGCCCGACGGCGCCGGCGGAACCTTGCGCGTCCACTACGTCGACGAGGGGCCGCGCGACGCCCCCGCCGTCGTCTTCCTGCACGGCAATCCGTCGTGGTCGTACATCTGGCGCCGGCAGATCGCCGCCGTCGCGGCGCGCGGCTACCGCGCCATCGCGCCCGATCTGGTCGGCATGGGCCTGTCCGACAAGCCGAGCGCGCTGGCCGATTACACCGTCGCGCGCCACGTCGCGTGGATGCGCGCGACGCTGATCGATGCGCTCGGGCTCGACCGCATTACCTTCGCCCTGCACGACTGGGGCGGCATCATCGGCCTGCGCATCCTCGCCGAGCAGCCCGCGCGCGTCGCGCGCGTCGCGATCTCCAACACCGGGCTGCCCGAGCGCGACCCCGCCGAGCCGCTGCCGCCGGGCCCGATCGAAGCGCGCGGCCCCTTCGCCGCGTTCCAGGCCATGGCGCGCGAGGCGCCGGCATGGGAGCCGTGGACCATGCTCGAGATGTGTATGGCGACGCCGGTCTCCGACGCCGTGCGCCGCGGCTATCAGGCACCCTACCCCGACCAGGCGCTGACCATCGGCAGCCGGGCCTTCACGCAGCTGCTGCCGACCCGGCCCGACAACCCGATGCTGGCCGACAATTGGCACGCCTGGAAGGTCGTCGAGCGCTTCGCCGGCCCGTTCGTGACCCTCTACAGCGACCGCGATATCGTCGCGCCGGCCGGCTACCGGCAGTTCGTCGAGCGCGTGCCCGGCGCGTTGGGTCAACCGCACGCCATCCTCGCCGGCGGCGGGCATTTTCTGCAAGAGGACGTGCCCGAGGAATTCACCCGCGCGCTCATCGACTGGCTCGGCCCGCCCGCCTGATCGACGCGGCGGCCTGCACTACCGGGCCACGCCCAAAACTATTGACATAGAGACTGCAAATTGAGCAAGACGATAGGGGGGATGAAGCGGTTCGCCGGGGCAAGACGGCCATTCTTACCGGCACCGGTTTTGCCCATCGCGCGCAGCATCTCCGCTACCCGAGTGAGGACCCATGCCATCGTACGGAACCATCGACCCCGAATACGCCTCGCATCTGGCCACCTGTCCGCCCGAGCAGGACGGTCCGATCCTGATGGTGAACTTCATGAAGTACCGCGCCCGCGCCGACTACGGCGCGGGCGGTGACAACCCCATCAGTGGGCGCGAGGCCGACGACCGCTACGCGCCGCTCGACATCCTGGCGGCGATCGGCGCGCACGTGGTATTCTTCGGCGATGTCGAGTCCGGCAGCGAATGGGATCGCGTCGGCATCGTCTGCTATCCGTCGCGCCGCGCCTTCATGGCAATGCAGAGCCGGCCCGACTTCCAGGAACGGCACGTTCACAAGGCCGCCGGCATGCAGCGCACCATCGTCTGCGGCACGGTACCCGAGAGCGCGCCGGTCGATCCGCTGCCGAGCGGCGGTCGCATCGTCTTCGAGCTGGTCGCGCCGGGCACCGCGCTGCAGCAGACGCCGAGCGCGCATTTGCGCGTCGAAGGCACCATCCTCGGCGACGGACGCCGCTTCGCCAGGCTCGGCGTGGCGTGGATCGGCGAGGCCGAGGTCCGCACCGAGCCCGCCGCCGATCGCGTCGTCGCCGTCGTCGCGCAGCCGAGTATCGATCGTCTCGCCGCCCAGCTCGCTGGGCGGTCCTGACCGGTCGGAAGTTCGTTACACAAGGGGGAAGACAATGAAGGGCATCGGAACCATCGCGGCGCTGATCGCGCTCGCGGCGGGCACTACTCAGGCGCAGACGGTGCCCGGACCGTGGGCGCGCACCGAGACGCGCCAGCCGTGTGCCAGCTTCGACGTCTTTCGCCAACCACACTTTGGCGACACGCACGTCCACACCGCCTACTCCTCCGACGCGGTCTTCGCCGGCACGCGCGAGGACCCGCGCGGCGCCTACCGCTTCGCGCTCGGCCAATCGATCGGCCTGCCGCCGTACGACGGGATGGGCGTGGCGACCCGTACCGCGCAGCTGCGGCGCCCGCTCGACTTCACCGCCGTCACCGATCACGCCGAGCAGTTCGGCGAGATCCAGATCTGCCTGACGCCGGGTCTGATCGGATACGATTCGGCCGAGTGCGTCTCGGCCCGCAATCAGCTCGCAGCGCCGATCAACCCGCTGCCCAACCTGCTCCCGCCGCCGGGCGTCATCCTCTTCCTGCTCGGCTACGGCGCGCTCAACCCGCCGCAGCGTTTCGCCTGGTGCGAGCCGGACGGGTCGAACTGTCTCGCCCAGGCCTCCTTGATCTGGCAGGACACGCAAGCCGCGGCGGAGCAGTTCTACGACCGCAGCGCGGCGTGCACCTTCACCACCTTCGTCGGCTACGAGTGGAGCGGCCAGCCGCTCGGCAACAACCTGCACCGCAACGTCATCTTCCGCAACGAGGTCGTCCCCGCCCTGCCGATCAGCTTCATGGAGGAGCCCACCCCGCAGGGACTCTGGAGCGAGCTCCACGCGCAGTGTCTGGATGCCGCCAACGGCTGTGACGTGCTGGCGATCCCGCACAACCCGAACGTCAGCGGCGGGCTGATGTTCGCGCCGGTCAACGCCGACGGCAGCCCGCTGACCGCCGCCGACGCGACCGTCCGCGCCGCAATGGAGCCGCTGGTCGAGATGAACCAGCACAAGGGCGACTCGGAGTGCCGGCCGGGCGTGCAGTCGACCGACGAGCTGTGTGGCTTCGAGAAGAACAACCGCCTGCAGCTCTTCAACGCCGTCTCCGACCCCAACCAGACGTTCCCGCCACTCAACTACGTGCGCAACGCGCTGCGCGAGGGCCTGAAACAGGATCAGCTGCTCGGCGTCAACCCGTTCAGGTTCGGCCTCATCGGCAGCACCGACACGCACAACAGCACGCCCGGCGCCACCGAGGAAACCGACTTCGGCAACTTCGGCCACCTCGGCCTGCGCGATCACGCCAACCCGGCCTACATGGTGGCGCGCGTCACGCCGGCCGGCATCGAGGGCAACGCCGGCGGCCTGGCCGTGGTGTGGGCGGAGGAGAACTCGCGCGATGCGCTGTTCGCCGCCATGCGGCGGCGCGAGGTCTACGGCACCAGCGGCAGCCGGCCGATCCTGCGTTTCTTCGGCGGGCGCGAGTCGGACTTGCAGTGCGGCGATCCCGACTTCGTCGCCACCGCCTACCGCGGCGGCGTGCCGATGGGCGGCGAGCTCGGCCCGGTGCGCGGCAATCAGAGCCCGCGCTTCGCTGTGCTCGCCTTCCGCGACCCGGGCACGCTGACCCTGGCCGGCACGCAGCTGCAGCGCGTCCAGATCATCAAGGGCTGGGTCGACGGCAGCGGCCAGTCGCAGGAGAAGGTCTTCGACGTCGCCGGCGACGCGAACAACGGCGCTTCCGTCGACCAGAATTGCGCGCCGACCGGTCCGGGCGCGGACTCGCTGTGCGCCGTCTGGAGCGATCCCGAGTTCGACCCGTCGCAGCGCGCCTTCTACTACGCCCGCGTGCTCGAGAACCCGACCTGCCGCTGGAGCACGCTGCACTGCGCCGCGCAGGGGATCGACTGCGCGGGCCCGGTGCCGGCGGGCTACGAGGAATGCTGCAACGACGGATCGAACCCGACGCATCCGCCGGTGCCGAAGACCATCCAGGAGCGCGCCTGGTCGGCGCCGATCTGGTACCGCCCCGAAGGTGTGGCGCGCGTGCGCGGCCGCGTGCGCTTCGGCAGCGCGCCGCAGGGCGACGTGCTCGATCTCACGCTGCGTCTCGGCGCCATGCCGGCCGGCTTCTCGCCCGCCACGCAGGCCCTCACCATCACGCTGCGCGACGACGACGACATCTACCAGGTGACCGTTCCCGCCGGAACGTTGCAGGAGAGCCGGCCGCGCCGATTCGTCTGGCGCGACAAGGCCGGCAGCATCGGCGGTATCCGCAGCTTGCGGCTACAGGAAAGCGGCTCCGGCGCCGCGCTGCTGCGGCTGCGCACCGTGCCGCTGGCGCTGGCCGGCGCCGACCGCGTCGACCACTTCGCCGAGATCCTGGTGCAGGCCGGCACGACCGAGATCAGTGCGACGCGGCTGTGGCAGGTCAAGAGTGGGAACCTCATAACCAAAGACTGAGGCGGAACGAGTTCCACAATGCGCATCCTGCACACCCCGCTGGTGCACTTCGTCGCCGGCGGCAGCCTGCTCTTCCTGCTGGTGCGGGCGAGCGGGCCGCCGCAGCGGGCGTACGGCGAGCGCACCAGCGACCCGATCACGGTCACGGCGGCGGACGTCGAACGGCTGCGCAACGACTACACGCGCGAAACCGGCTTGGCAGCGACGCCCGCCGACGAGGCGGCGCTGATCGACAAGGCAATCGAGGAGGAGCTGCTGCTGCGCGAAGCGGTGGCGCGCGGCCTCGATCGCAACGATCGCAGCGTGCGCACCTGGCTGATCGAGCAGATGCAGGTGCTGAGCGACGACCCGGCCGCCGATCCCGAGGCGCTGTACCGGCGCGCGCTCGAGCTCGGGCTCGACCGCACCGATCTGGTCGTGCGCCGCATCCTGGTGCAGAAGATGCGCCTGCTCGCCGAGCGCATCGACGAACAGCCGCCGGGCGAGGACGAGCTGCAGTCCTTCTACG
>CAYVUV010000027.1:0-3073 GCA_964455095.1 uncultured Binatia bacterium (SeqCode) | reverse complement strand
GGCGAGCATCTCCTCGTGCAAGGCGGCGAGGTAGGGCCGCTCGTACAATCCGGTTCGCGCCGCCAGGTCGGGCGTGACGTAGATGCCGAGCAGCTGGAAGCCGATGTATGGAATCGTGCGGTCCGGGAACTCCCGCAACAGCACCTTGCCGGCGGCATTCTCGGGGGTGATGGGCTGGTCACGTGCGAGGTATACCAGCGGTCCCTGCGACCCGCTTTCCGACGTCGGCAATGCGTACGGCACTGCGCCCGCAACTGGAATCTCCACCGCCGAGCCACCCAGCTGCATCAGTCTGAGTGCCCCGGCTCGCGCCAGGTCGCGACCCGGCACGTCCTCGGCTGTCGGCAGCGGCTGCCAGCGGTGCAGCGCAATGTCCTGCGTGCGCGTCTGTACTCCTTCGATCTGACGCATTTGCTGTTCGAGCCAGTCGATGAACTGCTCGTTCGAATCGCTGGCCGTGCTGCGCAGCCCGAAGCTCGCCATCTCGGCTGTCAGCTCGCGCAAGCTCGCCGCGCTCGCGAAGGCGGCGTCGTCAACCGTGCGAGGACACTGCACGGCCGTCTCCGTCGGAGTCGGGGTTGCGGATGGCGGCGTTGAAGTCTCGGTTGCCGCCGCCGGCGTCGGTGTCGAGGTCGCCGCCGGCTGCGTCCGCGTCGGAGCTGCGGCCGATTGCGTCGGAGTCACGGTTGCGGCCACCTGCGTTCGGGTCGGCGTTGCGACCGCCAGCGTCCGAGTCGGGGTTGCGGACCGCGTCGTCGGCGCATGGTCGCTGTCGCCACAGCCCGTGAGGATCGCGGCGGCAATCACCAACGTTCCAATTCTGGCTTTCATACGGTCGCTCCAAATGACTGTGACGATATGACGTCGAATTACGCGCTCGTCCGCGCGAGGACAAACGAATCCGCGTCGATTGGCTCGACCTGTCGGCGGCACACCTCAACTTCCGATCACGGCAGCGGATCGAGCACGACGGCGCCGCGCGACGACGCAGGCAGGGCGCGCGCGAGGCCGGCGCGCACCGCGGCGGCGAGGGCATCGGTGACGCGGCGCCGGAGATGATCGCGGGCGGTGACGAGTCCGATCTCGCGCACCGGAACCGGAGCCACCAGCGGCCGCACCTGCGCGCGGCGGCGCGCGGCGGGGAGCTCATGCACCACCAACTCGGGAAGGACGGTGGCGCCCAGCCCTGCGTCGACGAGCTTGACCAACGTCTGGAAGCTGCCGCTCTCGAACTCGATCGGCAGGCGGCGCGGCTGCCCTGTGCCACCGCCGCAGTAGGAGAGCACCTGGCTGCGGAAGCAGTGGCCCTCGGGCATGATCCACAACTCGCGCTGGCTCAGGGCATCCTGCGTCACCGTCTTCTTCTTCAGCAACGGATCGCCGGGCGGCAGGTAGGCGAGCATCGCCTCGCGGCCGAGCGCCTCCTCGCGCAGGCCAGGCGCGTGCAGCGGCGTCGCCAGCAGGCCGGCATCGAGCGTGTCGGCGCGCAGCCGCGCCATGATTTCCTCCGTGCGCAGCTCCTCCACCTTGAGGTCGACGCGCGGATGCGCGGCGACGAAGCCGGCCAGGAACAGCGGCAGCACCGTCGGCGACAGGGTCGGGATCACGCCGAGGCGAAACGGCCCGCCCGGCTCCTCGCCCTCGGCCACCACCTGGCCGAGCCGCTCCGTCTCGCGCAGCACGGCCCGCATCTGCGCCAGCGCCGGGGCGCCCTCAGGCGTCACCAGCAGCGGTTTCTTGCCGCGGTCGAAGAGGACCACGCCGAGCAGCTCCTCGAGCTTGCGCAGCTGCATGCTCAGCCCCGCCTGCGATACGTGACAACGCTCAGCCGCCCGGCGGAAGCTCAGCGCATCTTCCACCGCGATCGCGTAGCGCATCTGCGCCAGCGTCACCTGACCGAGGTCCATCGGCGTTCACCCTGCCGATCACTTTTGATGAACGCAAGATCGAAACGTTCGATTGGACGCGCGCCGGCTCGAACCCTACATCTCTCCCTGCGGAGGCACATGGCCTACCGAAATCCGAACAACCCCCGAAGGAGGAATCGACCACATGTCGCTCATCAACACCAAGATCCAACCGTTTCGCGCCACCGCCTACCACGACGGCAAGTTCGTCGAGGTCACCGACCAGAGCGTCCGCGGCCACTGGAGCGTTTTCGTCTTCTATCCGGCCGACTTCACCTTCGTCTGCCCGACGGAGCTCGAGGACCTCGCCGACCACTACGCCGAGCTCCAGAAGCTCGGCGTCGAGGTCTACGGCGTCTCGACCGACACGCACTTCGCCCACAAGGCGTGGCACGACACCTCGGCGGCGATCAAGAAGGTACGCTACCCGCTGGTCGGCGACCCCACCGCCACACTGGCGCGCAATTTCGACGTCCTGATCGAGGACGAGGGGCTGGCGCTGCGCGGCACCTTCGTCGTCGACCCCGAGGGCACGATCAAGCTGTGCGAGATCCACGACAACGGCATTGGCCGCGACGCCAGCGAGCTGCTGCGCAAGGTCCGCGCCGCGCAGTACGTCGCCTCGCACCCCGGTGAGGTGTGCCCGGCGAAGTGGAAGGAGGGCGAGAAGACACTCAAGCCCTCGCTCGATCTCGTCGGCAGGATCTAAGGCGCCCACGAAGACGGAGGAAACGAAGCCATGCTCGACCAGGAGCTCATGTCCCAGCTCGGGCGCCACCTCGAGAACCTGCGGCGCCCGATCCAGATCACCGCCACCCTCAACGACGGCGCCGACTCCGCAACGATGCGCGAGCTGCTCGACGACATCGCCGCGGTCTCGGACCGTATCCACGTGGTGACCGCGGAGGGCGAGGGGGAAGTCCGCCGCCCCTCGATCGCCATTCACCTGCCCGGCGAGGAGGCCCGCGTTCGCTTTGCGGGCCTGCCCCTGGGACATGAGCTCACCTCACTGGTGCTCGCCCTGCTGCACGTCAGCGACCACCCGCCGCGGGTGAGCGGCGCAACCCTGGCGCAAGTGGAGCGGCTCGCCGGGCCGCTCCACTTCGAGACGTACTTCTCGCGCTCGTGCCAGAACTGTCCGGACGTCGTGCAGGCGCTCAACCTGA
>CAYVUV010000026.1:0-29066 GCA_964455095.1 uncultured Binatia bacterium (SeqCode) | reverse complement strand
CGGGGCGGTGAACCCGGTGGCGAGGATGCGCGGCACCTGGGTGGTAACCGCGCGGTGGTACGGGTTCTGGACATGCCAGTGCCCGCCGGCGTGCGCCGTCGGGCGGCCCAACACTGGCCCTCCAGCTCTTGCTGGCGGTGTGTCGTGGTGGACCGTGTGAACGGGTGCGATGTGATGGTGGTGATGGTGCCCGCCGGGGCCGTGGTGATGATGGCCCGCCGCATGCGCGTGGGCACGCGGCAGCGTGGCGTCGCTGTGGACATGCACGTGGTCGCCACCGGCGTGGTCGTGGAAGAACACCCCGGGCCTGGGCGTGATCAGGGCGGTGGCAAAGAGCACCAGCATCGCCACTGCGCTGGCGGAATGTGTACGGAACCCTCGCATCACGTCCTTGGGCTGTAGCACGTCGATACGCCCTTTTGCAGCGATTTACAGAACGGCGCGCCCACGAGCGCCGCGGCGGCGGTACGTGGCGTCAACGCGCGATTTCCGATAACAACGACCCACTATTCCGAAGGTGCGCAGTGGTTCGAAAATATTTGTCTTGCGGCGCTGCCGCGCTGCTCTGTTTCCTGTCGTGGCCGGCGCCGCTGGCCGCATTGCTGCCCTCCGCGCTCGAATGCGCCGGCGACTGCAATGGTAATGGTACGATCGGAATCGACGAATTGGTTTTGCAAGTGGCCATCTCCCTCGAGGCCGAGCCACTGGCGCGCTGCCAGGCGGCCGACACCAACGGCGATACGCTGGTTAGTATCGACGAGCTCATACGCGGCGTGTCGGGCGCCCTGTACGGGTGTGTTCCGGCGGCGACGCCGACCGAGACCCAGCCTCCGATGTCGACTCCAACCGGTGAACCGCCGACCGTGACACCGAGCCCACTCGAGCCCACGGCGAGCCCCACCGCGACGGAGACGGGTGTGCCCGAGGTCACGGCGACCGCCAGTCGCACGATCAGCGGCGCACCTTCCACGACCCGGACCCCGAGCCGCACCGCGACGCAATCCCCCGCGTTCACCGCCACCCCGAGCCGCACCGCGACCCAATCGCCCGCGTTCACCGCCACCCCAAGTCTGGCGCCGACCCGCTCGCCCACCGGCACTGCGAGTCCGCTGGCAAGTTCGACCCGGACACCGTCTCGGACCCCCAGCGGTCCGGCTGGAACCGCGACGATCACGCGCACGGTGACCATGACGCGCACGCGCACGCTCACCGCTACGCCGACCAAAACCGTCGTGCCGGGCGTGCGGCGATTTTCGCTCAATCCGGCCAGCAGTTTGATCCGCACGGTGCCTGGCGACCTGACCACGACCGGCTTTCAGGGCTATCTCGATCTGGCGCTCGGCCCGGAAGTTGGCAACGGTTTGCGTCGCGTCGACCTGGTGGGTGCGTCGGAGTTCCTGTCCATCAACCTGGGACTCCCGAACCTCTGTCTTCGCCCGATGGTGCCCCAGGTGGGGGCCGGCGTTATCGCATGTGCCGGCGGCGCCGACCTCGGCCTGACGACGACGCAGGACCACAACATCGGCGTGGTCGGCGTGAACGATTTCACGACTGAGGACTGTATTCCGCAAGGCGGCATGGTCGAGTCAGCCGAAGATCCACACCCGGGCGTCTGCAACGGTCCGACGTTCACGCTTCCCGGCGGAGTCGACTCGGGTGCCGGAGCGTTGCTCATTGCGCCCGACCCACGCTACGACACGGTGGGCATTCCGGTCGAGCTCACCATACTGCCGGGTCCGTGTGCCACGCACGGACCCGGCGAAGCGCAGCTCTTCGGCTATGTCAGCGGCCTGCACCGAGTGCAGATCTTCGATGCCGACAACGTCGCCGGCAATACGTTCCAGTACGACGCGGTGGGCGAGAACTTCTCCTGCGAAAACTTCACCCAGGAGAACGGCCCGGGCCGCCTGGTGCTCAACATCCGCGTCTTGCACGGCGGCGCCGACGGTGAGACCGATGTCGTCACGGTGTTCGAGCTGGACGACTGAGCGTGAACGGCCGCTGTCTACACCGCCGCTGCAATCGCCTGCGCCAGCGCCGCCGCGCGCTCGCTGTCGAGCGATTGCGGGTGCCAGCCAATGCCCAGCCCGCGATCGTCCGCATACTTGGGGATGATGTGGAAGTGGACGTGTGCGACCGCTTGATGCGCCGCGGCGCCGTTGTTCTGCAACACGTTGTAGGCCGTGGCGCCGGTGACGCGCAGCACCGCCCGACACAGCCGCGGCAGCACGCGGCCGAGGGCCGCGGCGGATTCGTCGGAGAGCGCGTCGAGCGTCTCGGCCGGTTCCTTGGGGATCACCAGGGTGTGGCCGCGGCTGAGCGGGAAGATGTCGAGGAACGCCAGCACGAGGGCGTCTTCGTAGACGCGATGGCAGGGAGCCTTGCCGGCGATGATGTGCGCGAAGATCGTCTCGGCCATGCGTTGCAGGATATGGCGCGGCGCGCGCCGGGTGCAAGTTCGGATCGGTGGGGCTGATGGACGAGGAGCGCATCGCCAAGATCATGGCCCGGCGCGGCCTGTGCAGTCGCCGCGAGGCGGAGCGGCTGATCGATGCCGGGCAGGTGGTGGTCGACGGCGTCGTGGTCAGCGGGCAAGGGCAGAAAGCGCCGCTCGACGCCGCGATCGTCATCGCGCCCGCCGGTGCCGCGGCGCTCGACACCAAGCTCACCGTCGTGCTGAACAAGCCCGCCGGCATCGTCAGCACGCAACCCGAGCCGAATCAGACGCCGGCGTGGCGACTGCTGCGGGCGGCGAATGCGCACGGCGAGACCGATGCCGAGATCGTGCGGCGCGTCGCCGCGGCGCCGCAGAGCTTCTCGGTCGCCGGGCGTCTCGACCGCGCCAGCCGCGGCCTGTTGGTGATGACCCAGGACGGCACCGTCGCGCGGCGCATCATCGGCAGCCACGACGTGCGCAAGCTCTACACCGTGCAACTGGCGGAACCGGTCAGCGCGGCGCAGGTCCACAAGCTGAGCGGGCGCATGAGCCTCGAAGGCGAGCTGTTGCTGCCGATGACCGTCGAGCGCCTGGCGCCCGACGTGCTGTGCTTCGGCCTCGTCGAAGGCCGCAAGCACCAGATCCGCCGCGTGTGTCGCAAGGTCGGTCTCGACGTCGTCGACCTGTTTCGCGAAGCTGTGGGTCCGATTCACATCGGCGACTTGCCCGAGGGGTCGTGGCGGGTGGTGTCCGCGGCGGAGCTGGCGGGCCTCAGCAAAACGGATTGAGCGAACGAACCGAGGTTGGAGGACGAGCATGGCGAGCAACGAGCCGACGTTTCATGGCACCGACTACTACGCAATCGACGACCTGCTCGAGCCGGAGGAGAAGCTGGTGCGCGCGACGGCGCGGCAGTTCGTCGAGCGCGAGTTCCTGCCCGTCGTCACCGAGCACTTTCGCCACGGGACCTTCCCGGTCGAGCTGACCAGGCGCATCGCCGCGCTCGGCTTCTTCGGCGCCAACCTGCCGCAGGAGTACGGCTGCGCCGGGCTCAACAACGTCGCCTACGGGCTCATCAACCAGGAGCTCGAACGCGGCGACTCCGGCCTGCGCTCGTTCGTCAGCGTGCAGTCGGGTCTGGTGATGTACCCGATCTACAGCTTCGGCTCGGAAGCGCAGAAGCGGCACTGGCTGCCGCGCCTGGCGGCGGGGGAGGCGATCGGCTGCTTCGGTCTCACCGAGCCCGACTTCGGTTCCAATCCCGGCGGCATGCTGACGCGGGCGGAACGCGTTGCCGGCGGCTTTCGCCTCAACGGCACCAAGCGCTGGATCACCAACGGCGACATCGCCGACGTCGCCCTGGTGTGGGCCAAGGTCAACATGGATGGCGCCGACGTCGTGCGCGGCTTCCTCGTCGAACGCGGGCGCGACGGCTTCAGCACGCGCGAGATGCAGGGCAAGTTCAGCTTGCGCGCCTCGATCACCTCGGAGCTCTTCTTCGAGGATTGCGTCGTTCCAGAGGAGAACATCCTGCCCGGCGTGCAGGGCATGCGCGGGCCGCTGTCGTGCCTGACGCAGGCGCGCTACGGCATCTCCTGGGGCGCGCTGGGAGCCGCGATCGCGTGCTACGAATGCGCCCGCGACTACGCCGGCGCGCGCATCATGTTCGATCGGCCGATCGCCGCCTTCCAGTTGGTGCAAGCCAAGCTGGTGGCGATGATCACCGAGATCACCAAGGGGCAACTGCTCTGCCTGCGCCTCGGCCGCCTGAAGGACGCCGGCACGATGCGCCCCGAGCAGGTCAGCATGGCGAAGATGAACAACGTCTCGCAGGCCTTGCACATCGCCCGCCTGGCGCGCGACATCCTCGGCGCCAACGGCATCATCGACGAGTACCCCGTCATCCGCCACATGCTGAACCTGGAGACGGTGAACACCTACGAAGGCACCGAGGACGTGCACCGGTTGATCATCGGCAAGGACGTTACCGGCTGGAACGCGTTCGGCGGGTGAGGCCTCAGGCCAGCGAGTGGCCCCCGTCGACATACAGCGCCGTCCCCGTCACAAAGCTGGTGGCATCGGAGGCGAGGAACACCGCGGCGCCTTCGATCTCGCGCGGATCGCCGAGGCGGCCAATGGGTAGCTTGCTGATCAGCTTGTCGCCCGCGGCGGTGGTGAAATACTCCTGGTTCATCGGCGTCAGGAAGTAGCCGGGGCACAAGGCGTTGACCTGGATGTTGTAGCGCATCCACTCCAGCGCCAGGGTGCGGGTGAGCTGCACCAGCGCCGCCTTGCTGGCGCAGTATGACGACATGTAGCGCGCCACGCGCGTCGCCAGCACCGAGGCGACGTTGATCACCTTGCCGCGCTGGCGCGCGATCATGTGCGGTCCGACGTGCTTGCAGCACAACATCGGGCCGCGCAGGTTGACGTCGAGCACGTGATCCCAGGCACCCGTGTCCATCTCGACCACGGCGCCCTGGCCCTCGATGCCGGCGTTGTTGACCAGGATGTCGATCTGGCCAAACTCCTCGATTACTCGCTGCACCATCGCGGCGATGCTCGCCTCGTCGGCGACGTCGGACGCAATCGGGACGATGCGGCGTCCGGTGGCAGAGAGCGCCGCGGCGGCGTCGTCGAGATCGGCCTGCGTGCGGCTGGTGATCGCCACGTCCGCCCCGGCAGTGGCCAGCGCTTGAGCGATGGCGCGGCCGAGCCCCTTGCTCCCCCCGGTCACCAGCGCCACCCGCCCGGTCAGATCGAACCAGCTTCCCTTGAGAATCGTCTCCATACTCGGCGGGTTATTGCGCGAAGCGCCGCCGCGGACAACCCGCCCGGCCCTGGTGGCGCCTGCCTGCCATGTCCGGCATAATCAGCGCATGACAAAGAACGCCTTCACCCTCGCGCTCTGGACTCTGCTCGTTGCCGGCACCAGCGCTGCCAGTCCTGACAAGACCGACGTCGCGACAGGTACCGGGATCGGGCAGCGCCTGCCGCAATTCACCGCACAAGTCATCGACGTTTCCGGCGCAAAGCCCACCACGACGGAGCTCGATTCGCACCAGACGAAAAAGCCCACCGTCTACCTCTTCGTCGGCACGCACTGCCCGGCCACCGCCGCATACGCCGAGCGGCTCGTGCAACTCGAGAAGACCTACACGGCCAAGGGCGTCGACTTCATCGACCTCTACCCGAACCGCGAGGACACGCACGACGCGCAGCTCGCATTCCACGCCGAGAAGAAGTTCACCGCCCGCATCATCGACGACCAGGGGGCGCGGCTGGCGCGGCTGTTCGGCGCCAAGCGCACCACTGAACTGTTCCTGGTCAACAAAGACGGCGTCATCGTCTACCACGGTGCCATCGACGACTCGCGCGATCCTGGCACGGTCCAGCAGCACTACCTCGCCAACGCGCTCGACGCCGTGCTGGCCGGCAAAGCCGTTCCCATCGCGTCTTCCGACGTCTCTGCCTGAGGCATCCACTTCTAACGCTGCCGGTCGGCAGCGCAGCGAACGGCAAGAACAGCGACGCGCACCGCGCGTGTCGCCACTGCTCGGTGGTCACGAAGCGCACGGCCGACCGGGTTGCCTTGACCCGTCTCGGAGGCTCAAATATGTCGACCGAGTGCACCCCCCGCAGAACCGCCGCGTGGTCGTCACGGGCATCGGCGTCGTGAGCCCGCTCGGCAGCGGCGTTGAGCGCAACTGGCAAGCCCTGATGGAGGGCCGCTCGGGCATCGGGCCGATCACGCATTTCGACGCCAGCCCGTTTCCGGTCCACTTCGCCGGTCAGGTGCCGGATTTCGATCCGGCCGCCTACATCGAGAAGAAGGAGCTGAAAAAGGTCGATCGCTTTGCTCAGCTCGCCATAGCGGCGGCGCAGATGGCGATGGACGACGCCAAGCTCCAGGTGACGGCAGACAACGCATCGCGCATCGGAGTGATCGTCGGCGTCGGCATGGGCGGCATCTCGACCATCGAAGACTATTTGAATCTCTTCGTCACCGCCGGTCTCAAGCGCCTGTCGCCTTTCTTCATCCCGCGTCTGATCGCCAACATGGCGCCGGGGCAAATCGCCATTCGCTTCGGCTGCACCGGGATCAACTACACGCCGGCCAGTGCCTGCGCCTCGGGTGGGCACGGCGTCGGCGAGGCCTATCGCGCCGTGCGATTCGGATATCAGGACGCCATCATCGCCGGCGGCGCCGAGGCGGCAGTGACGCCGATGGGCCTCGGTGGCTTCTCCGTCATGCGCGCACTGTCGACGCGCAACGACGAGCCGCAGCGCGCCTCGCGCCCGTTCGATGCCGGGCGCGACGGCTTCGTGATGGGCGAAGGGGCGGGGTTGCTGATCATCGAGGCGCTCGATCACGCGCTGGCGCGCGGGGCGCGCATCTACGCCGAGATCGCCGGCTATGGCGCCAATGCCGACGCGTACCACATCACCTCGCCCGCCCCCGACGGCCGCGGCGCGGCGCAGTGCATGCAACTGGCCCTGCACGACGGCGACATCGACCCGCTCGAGGTCGACTACATCAACGCCCACGGCACCTCGACGCAGTACAACGACACCAACGAGACGCAGGCGATCAAGCGCGTGTTCGGCGCCCACGCCGCGCAGCTGGCGGTGAGCTCGACCAAGTCGATGACCGGCCATCTGCTCGGCGGCGCCGGCGGCGTCGAGGCGGCGTACACGGCCCTGGCCATCCACCACCGCCGCCTGCCGCCGACGATCAACTACGAACAGCCCGACCCGAGCTGCGATCTCGACTACGTTCCCAATCACGCCCGCGACGCCGACGTCCGCGTGGCGCTGTCGAATTCCTTCGGCTTCGGCGGCGCCAACGCCTGCGTCGCCTTCCGCCGCTGCGCCGAGGGGACACCGGCGTGACCCGGACCGACCCCATGACCCTGGACACGCTCTTCACGCGCCGCCTGCTCGTCGTCGTCGGCAAGGGCGGCGTCGGCAAGACCACGGTGGCCTGCGCGATGGCGCTCGAAGCGGCGCGGCGCGGCAAGCGCGTGCTGCTGTGCGAGGTCGACGGCGTGGCGCGCGCGGCGCACATGCTGCGCGTCGAGCAGGGGCCGCTCGGCGAGGCGCTCGAGGTGCGGCCGGGCGTGTTCCTGATGGCCATCGAGGGCAAGGCGGCACTGGCCGAGTACCTGTCGTTGATCATCCCGGTGCGCCGTTTCCTGCAGACCATTCTCAAGAGCCGCATCTACCAGTACTTCGTCGCCGCGGCGCCCGGCCTGAAGGAGCTGATGACGATCGGCAAGATCTGGTACGAGGCCGAGCGCGAGGACGAGACGACGGGCGGACGGCGTTGGGATCTGGTGATCATGGACGCCCCCGCCACGGGCCACAGCCTGCAGTACCTGCGCATGCCGGCCGCGGCGGTCGACGCCTTCGGCACCGGGCTGGTCAATCGCGAGGCGCGCCGGCTCGTCGATCTGCTCACCGACCCGGTGCGCACCGCCGTCAACCTGGTCACCACGGCCGAGGAGATGCCGGTCAACGAAACCATTTCGATGTACCGCCAGCTGCACGACGAGCTGCACATGCCGGCCGGCATGCTGTTCGTCAACCGCGTGCACGAGACCGACTTCACCGATGCCGAGCTCGAGCGCCTCGCCGGCGCCGCGGCCCGCAGCCGCGACCGCAAGGAGAAGCAGATCCTGCTCGAAGTGGCCGCGCGCGGGCGCGAGGAGGCCGGGTGGACGCGCGTCAACGCGCGCTACCGCGCGCGCCTCGCCGAAGCGGTGGCGATGCCTGCGATCGACCTGCCGTACGTCTTCGCCGAGGAGTTCGGCTTCGCGGAGTTGTCGCAACTCTCCGAACACCTGGCGCGCACGGCCCCCGGCCGCCGCAAGGAGCGCCGGGCGTGAAGTCGCTCGCCGAGGTGCTGGCCAAGCACCGCGTCGTCATCTGCGCCGGCAGCGGCGGGGTCGGCAAGACGACGACCGCCGCCGCCCTGGCCGTCTACGGCGCGCTGCAGGGCCGCCGCACGGTCGTCATGACCATCGATCCAGCGCGCCGCCTCGCCGACGCGCTCGGCCTGCGCTCGCTCGGCAACGAGGCGTGCCCGGTCGATCTCGGCGGCGCCGGCTCGCTCAGCGCCATGATGCTCGACCAGAAGGGGGCCTGGGACCAACTCGTCGAGCGCTACGCGCCGTCGCCCGAGGCGCGCGCGCGCATCTTCGCCAATCGGTTCTACCAGCATCTGTCGGGCAGCTTTGCCGGCTCGCAAGAATACATGGCGGTCGAGCAGCTCGCGGCGCTGCAGGCCAGCGGGCAGTACGATCTGATCGTCGTCGACACGCCGCCGACGCAACACGCGCTCGATTTTCTCGACGCCCCGCAGCGCCTGGCCGACTTCCTCGACCGCAGCGTCGTGAAGTGGTTCGTCAAACCGTACTTCTCGGTCGGGTGGGCGACCTTGCGCGTCGTCAACCGCACGGCGGGGGCGCTGCTGCGCCGCCTGGAGGACGCCACCGGGGTGTCCGCGCTGGTCGAGATTTCCGATTTCTTCACCTCGATGAGCGGCCTGTTCGATGGCTTCGAGGCGCGCGTGCATCGCGTCTCGCAGCTCCTGCGCTCGCCCGCGACGGCGTTCGTGCTCGTCGCGACGCCGGAAGAGCAGGTGCTGACGGAAATCGAGTACTTCTGCCGCAGCGTTGCCGAGCGCTCGATTCCCCTGCGCGGCGTCGTCTTCAACCGCGTACACTACGAAGCGGCGGCCGAGTTGCGCCAACTCGATCCCGAGTGGCTGCGCAGCCTGGTGGCGCGCACCGTGAAGCAGGGTGAGCGCCGCGATCGCCTGGTCGACAATTTTCTGCGCTACGAGACCCAGGCGCGCGGTGACCAGCTTCGCATCGAGGCTTTTCGCAAGCAGCTCCCCGCCCGCACGGCGGTGACCATGGTGCCGAACTTCGAAGAGGACCTACACGACCTCGACGGCCTGCGGCGCATGATCCCGTACCTCTCGGCGGCGTGAGCGCCTTTAGCCCCGTCCGGCACGAGAACTGGAAAGTCTCGCGCGAGGGTTCCTTCTCCCGGATGGGAGAAGGACAGGATGAGGGGGATACAACGGATCGGCGAAGCCACCCCCAGCTTTGGCGGCCTGTTCCATATGTGGCCTTCGGCGCAATCCAATCCCCCTCACCTCAATCCTTCCCATCCGGGAGAGGAAGCCAGAGGCTGAAGGGGTCAGTCGTACGAGTCCCAGCTGTCGCAGCTGGGGCAGTGCGCGGTCCACTCGGGGTTGCTGCGCCCGCAGGTCTTGCAGCGGTAGGTGCTCAGCGCGGTCGCATCGGCGGCGCGCGCCAGGGCTTGCAGAGCCTCGTCGACGCGGCCGCGGCGCTGGTGGATCTCGCCCCAGTGGCGCTGGACAAGTGGGCTGTCTTGCTTGCTCACCGCTTTCAACGACGAGGCCGCCGCGTCGGTCTGCCCGTCCTGCAGTGCGGCGTTGGTGGCCAGCAGGTACACGGTGTCGGGGTCGAGCTGCTGTTGGTACTTCTGCATCAGCGACAGCGTGCGCTGGCGATCGCGCGGCGTATCGGGGTGCGCCAGCAAGCGCTCGATGAGCACGCGCCGCGGCTGAGCCTTGAACGCCTTCTCCCAGACCTTGCGCGCTTCGTCGGCGCGGTCGTCGGCGATCAGCGCGTCGCCCAGGCTGACAATGGCGGGCAGGTAGTCGCGCTCGCTCTGCACCAGCGCGGACAGCGCCTCGGCGCGGGCCGCGGCGTCTTCCAATGCCGCGGCGGCCTGGTAGCGGAAGTGCAGGAGGCGGGTGCGCTCGATGCTGTTGCGGCCGTTGTCGGAGACGGCTTGCAGGTACGTCTCCTGGACACGCGCGGCGTCGTTCCACGCGTGCGTCTCGGCGTAGAGCTCGCGCAGCGCCAGCAGTGCACGCGGCGCGCGCGGGTGCTGGACGCAGACGGTTTCCAGCATGCGGATGGCTTCGGCGCGCTCGCCGCTGCGGCGCAGGATCTCTCCCAAAGCGTAGCGCGCGTCGAGGTCGTTGGGCGCGCGGCTGACCGCTTCTTCGAGGACCTGGCGAGCGGCGGCATATTCGCCGGTGTCGAGGTAGGACGAAGCCAGCGCCAGGGCGGCGGCGGCGTTGTCCGGCTGGCGGCGCCAGGCTTTCTTCAACAGCCCGCGCCCGCGTTCGATCTCGCCGTCCCACGCCAGCTCGGCGCCGCTCTGCTGCCACTCGCCGGCCCGCACCGCCTGGCGCTCGCGGCGGCGCGCGCCCCAACCGCGCACCCGGCGCCCGAGCTGTTGCAGCGAGACGCCGAGCAGCGCGAATCCGACCCCGGCAACGAAGACGAAGATGAGCAGCCAGCCGAGCGGGACGGACACCGTCTGCTCGGGGGAGAAGCGGAACTGGGCCGCCGTCGGGTTGAGCCAGGCGATGAACCCGAAGATCCCGAGGGCCGCGACGAGGCCGACCCCGGCAAGCACGCGTTTCATGCGCGCTGTGGTTATCGCGCCGCGCTGGCCAAGCGCAAGTCGCGCGCCTGGCTGCGATAGGGCTCGGGAAGCGTCACCAGCTCGGCGCGCGCCCACAGCCGCTCGAGATCGTAGAACGCGCGCACCTCTTCGAGGAAAATGTGCACGACCACGTCGCCGTAGTCGAGCAGCACCCACTGGCCGATGCCGTAGCCTTCGCGGGCAATCGGCCGCCGGCCGAGCTGGGCGAGGTTGGTCTCGATGCTCTGGCCGATGGCCTGCACCTGCGTGTCGGAGCGCCCGGTGCAGATGAGGAAGTACTCGGCCAGCGACGAGAGCTCGCCGACATGGAGCAACACCAGATCGTACGCCTTCTTTTCGAGGGCGTAGCGCACGCACAGTAGCGCGGTCTCGCGGGGCTCGATGGCGGTCAAAGCGTCGGGGGTCTCCGCGCGTAAAGCCCGCGGCGCTGCAGGTGGCGCTCGACGGCGGGCGGGACGAGGTAGCGAATCGACTGGCCGCGCTGGAGGCGCAACCGGATCGCGGAAGCGGAAATGTCGAGCGGCGTCACGTCTAGAAAAATGATTCGCGTCCCCGTTTGATGCACGAGCGTTCGTTGATTCGAACCGTAGCAAAACTCCCGACGAGCGGCAACGGGGAGGAGCGCGCGCGGCGCGCCGAGGCGATAGCTCGGACGCGACAACACCGCCAGATCAGTGAGGGCGAAGACGGCGCGGTAGTCCTTCCAGGTGCCGATATCGCGGAAGGCGTCGAGGCCGAGCAGGAATGTCAGTCGGGTGCTCGCCGGCAGGTGCTCGCGCAGGATGCGCAGCGTGTCGACCGAGAAGGAGCGGCCCGGTCGCTCGATCTCGAGCGTCGAGACGCGAAACGCCGGCTGGCCGGCGATCGCCAGGCGCACCATCGCCAGCCGTTCGGCCGCCGGCGCCAGGGCGCGGTTACTCTTGTGCGGCGGGCTCGCGGCGGGGATGAAGAGCACCTGATCGAGATCCAAGGCCTCGCGCGCTTCCTCGGCGCAGCGCAGGTGGGCGAAGTGGATCGGATCGAACGTGCCGCCGAAGATGCCCAGGCGGCGCGGCTCCCGCTGGCCCGTGCCGCGAGTCGAGGCGCTCACGCGCGAATCTGCCCGCTGCCCTGGACCACGTACTTGTAGGTGGTCAGCTCGCGCAGCCCCATCGGTCCGCGCGCGTGCAGCCGGTTGGTGGAGATGCCGACCTCGGCGCCGAAGCCGAACTCATAGCCGTCGGTGAAGCGCGTCGAGGCGTTGACGTAGACCGCCGCCGAGTCGACGCCGGCCGTGAAACGCTGCGCATGCGCGTAGCTGTCGGTGACGATGGCGTCGGAGTGGCCGGTGCCCCAGGTGTTGATGAAGTCGATCGCCTCGTCGAGCGAGTCGACGACCTTGATCGACAGGATCAGGTCGAGGTACTCGGTGCGCCAGTCTTCCTCGGTCGCCGCCCCGATGCCGGGCAGCAACGCGCGGGTGCGCGGGCAGCCGCGCAGCTCGACGCCGGCTTCCTTGAGATGCGCCGCGGCGCCGGGCAGGAACGCGGCGGCGACCGCCTCGTGCACGAGCAGGGTCTCCATCGCATTGCACACCCCGGGGCGCTGCACCTTGGCGTTGAAGGCGATGCGCTCGGCCATGGCGAGGTCGGCGGCGCTGTCGACGTAGACGTGGCAGATGCCGGCGTAGTGCTGGATCACCGGGATGCTCGACGACTCGGTGATCGCGGCGATGAGGCTGGTGCCGCCGCGCGGCACGATCACGTCGATGAGCTCGCGCTGGCGCAAGAGCACGGCGACGGCTTGGCGGTCGGTCGTCGGTAAAAGTTGCACAGCCCCGTCAGGCAGCCCCGCCACGGCGGCCGCTTCGGCGATCAGGCGGGCGAGGGCTGTATTGGTCTGAAAGGCCTCGGAGCCGCCCTTCAGCACCACGGCGTTGCCCGACTTGAGGCACAGGCCGGCGGCGTCGGCCGTGACGTTGGGGCGCGATTCGTAGATGACGCCGACGACCCCGAGCGGCACACGCACCTGGCTGATGTCGAGCCCGTTCGGGCGCCGCCAGCGCTGGATCGTCTCGCCGACCGGGTCGGGCAGGGCGGCGATGTCGTCGAGGCCCTGCGCGACGCCTTCGAGGCGGGCGGCGTCGAGCGTCAGGCGGTCGAGCAGCGCGGCGCTGAGGCCCGCCTGCCGGCCGGCGGCGACGTCGGCCCGATTGGCCTCCAGCACCGCACCAGCGCTCTTGCGCAGGCGCTCGGCCGCGCCGTGCAGGGCCGCATTTTTCACGCTTGTCGACGCCGTGCCCATGCGGCGCGCGGCCTGCCGCGCCGCGCGGCAGATACCGACGACCATGTCCTCGATCTGCATGGGCTCGATATATCTGCTCGCCGCCGGAGCGCCAAGTCGGCCCCCAGGTTGCGACCGCTTCGGCAAAAGAATTAAGGTGGATGAACAAGGCGAGGGATTGCGATGATCACCTGGAAGGACAAGCTCTCCGAGCGCATGCCGGCGGACTGGGCGCGCGAGATCGATATCTACGAGAACCAGCTGCAGCTCAAGCGGCAGGGCAAGCTCGACGACAAGCTGTTCGCCGAAACGCGGCTGCGGCGCGGCGCTTACGGGCAGCGTTACGACAACGGCCAGCGCAACGACGGCACCGGCACCAAGATGCTGCGCTATCCGGCCGGTGAGCTGACCAAGGGGCCGGAGACGTTGTGGGACGCGCCGGGCATGCAGCGCATCAAGATTCCCTACGGCGGCCTCGACGCCGCCCAGATGAACACGCTGGCCGATCTCGCCGAGGAGTACGCCGACGGCATCTGCCACGTCACCACGCGCCAGGACGTGCAGCTCCACTACGTGCATATCGACGACACGCCGGAGTTGATGCGCCGCCTGGCCGCGGTCGGCATCACGACGCGCGAGGCGTGCGGCAACTCCGTCCGCAACGTCACCGCTTGCCCGCTGGCCGGCGTGTGCCGCGACGAGGCGTTCGACGTGACGCCGTACGCCGGCGCCGCCATGCGCTTCTTGCTCGGCCACCCCGACACGCAGGACTTCGGACGCAAGTTCAAGCTCGCACTCTCCGGCTGCCAGCAGCACGCCTGCGGGCTGACCAACATGCACGACATGGGTGTCATCGCCAGGACCCGCACCGTCGACGGTGTCGAGCAGCGCGGCTTCGAGGTCTACGTCGGCGGCGGGCTCGGCGCCGTGCCGCAGAACGCCAAGCTGTTCGACGCGTTCGTCCCCGAGGGCGAGCTGCTGCCGTTGGCGCAGGCGATCTCGCGCGTCTTCGCGCGTCTCGGCGAGAAGCGCAACCGCGCCCGCGCGCGCATCAAGTTCCTGATCAAGAGCATCGGTATCGACGAGTTCCGCCGCCTGGTGCTCGAGGAGCGCACCAAGCTGCCGCACGACGAGCGGTGGACATCGTTCCTGCCCGGTGTGCGGACGTATGCCGAAACCCCGCTCAAGCCGGCGCAATCGCTCAACGGCGCGGCGCGGCCGAGCGGCTTCGATGCCTGGATGAAGACCAACGTCTACCGCCAGCGCCAGCCGGGCTACTGCGTGGCGACAGTGACGTTGCCGCTCGGCGATCTCACCGCGCAGCAGATGCGCGACCTCGCCGTCATCGCGCAGAAATTCATCGGTGACACCGTGCGCACGACGGTCGAGCAGAATATCGTCCTGCGCTGGGTCAGCGAAGCCGACTTGCCGGCGCTGTACGAAGCGCTGGTCGCGATCGGGCTCGGCCAGCCCGGGGCGGAGTCGATCGTCGACGTGACGGCGTGCCCCGGCACCGACACCTGCAAGCTCGGCATCGCCTCGTCGCGCGGCCTCGCCGGCGAGTTGCGCTCCCGCCTGGCCGCCAAGCAGTTCGAGCTCGACGAGGCGGTGCGCGGCCTGCGCATCAAAATCAGCGGCTGCTTCAATTCCTGCGGCCAGCACCATATCTCGGACATCGGCTTCTACGGAGTGAGTCGCAACATCGGCGGCTACACCGTGCCGCATTTTCAGGTCGTGCTGGGCGGCAAGTGGGTCGAAAACGCGGGCAGCTATGGGCTCCCCATCGGCGCCGTGCCGTCGAAGAACATTCCCGAGGTGGTGACGCGCATCACCGACGCCTATCTGCGCGGCCGCCAGGCCGGCGAGACGTTTCAGGGCTACACGCAGCGCGTCGGCAAGAAGGCGCTCAAGGACATCTTCGACGACCTCACCAAGGTGCCGACGCACGCCGAGGACGCCTCGTACTACTCCGACTGGGGCGACGCGCGCGAGTTCACCATCGGCGACATGGGCACCGGCGAATGCGCCGGTGAGGTCGTGTCGCTAGTCGATTTCGACCTCGCGGCCGCCGAGCAGCTGGTGTTCGAGGCGCAGCTACACCTCGAGGCTCACGAGTACCGCCTCGCCGACGAGCGCGCCTACGGCGCCATGTTGCAGGGCGCCAAGGCGCTGGTGAAGACGCAGTTCCGCGACGTGACAGACAACGCGGACGAGATCGTGCGCGAGTTCACCACCCGCTTCTACGACACAGAGCTCTTCTTCGACCGCTTCGTGCGCGGCGGCTTCGCGCAGTACCTGTTCCGCCGCCACGAGAGCAGCGAGCCGCAATACACGCCCGAGGCAGTGCATCAGCTCGTCGAAGAAGCCGGCCTCTTCGTCGAAGCGTGTCATGCCTGCCAGGCCCGCATGGCGGCCAAGCCCGCCGCGCCGCTCGGCACCTCAACCGTCATCGACCTGAGCCTCTGACCCGATGCCGAATCCCATCTCCGAGCTACAGCGCATCGGTCTCAAGGTGTTCGTCGACGGTGCCGCGGCGCTGAAGACGACCGAATTCGTGCCGGTGTTCCACCGCTGGATCCAGACGCACGCGGTCGACGACATGCTGATCGATGTCGCCGACTACGCGCATGTACCGCAGGGGCCCGGAACGATGCTCATCGCCCACGCGGGCAACTACAGCACCGATCAGGCCGGCGGCCGGATGGGGTTGCTCTACACCCGCAAGCGCGGCGGCGGCGATACGTTGGAGGCGCGCTTGACCTCGCTGGCGCGCACGGTGCTGCACGCGGCGCGGTTGCTGGAGCAGGATCCGGCGTTCTCGGGCCGCCTGAGCTTCCGCGGCAGTGAGCTCGAGCTGACCGCCAACGACCGTCTGCTGGCGCCGAACAGCGACGAGACCGTCGCCGCTTTGCGCCCGGCGCTGTCCGCAGTGCTGGGCGCGCTGTATCCCGGTGCCGAGTGTCGCATGGTGCGCGATCCCGATCCGCGCGCGCGCCTGACGCTATCGATCACAGCGCCGCAGCCGGTGTCTATCGCGACGCTGCTCGGCCGCTTGAGTTGAGACGCAGCGCGGTTCTTGACTCGCGCACGCGGTGCCGGGCATAGGAGGCGGCGATGATCCGCCTCCGCTTTGCGCCTCAACCGGCCGTCCGTGTGGCGCCGTCGCGGCGCGACGACGGGCCGCCGGCGCTGCCGCCGGAGTTGCGTTGGGACTTCGCGCCGCCGCGGATTTCGCTGCTGCTCGGCCGGCGCCAGTTTCTGCAAGCGGCTGGCGTCGCGCTGGCCGTGCTCACCGTGCCGCTGGTGCGTACGCAGCGCGCCGCGGCGTTCGTGCGCGGGCGCTTTTTCACCCGCCACGAGTTCGAGACCCTCGAGGCGCTGTGCGACCGCATCATGCCGCCCGACGCCGATCCCGGCGCCAAGGCCCTCGGCGCGGCGCGCTACATCAGCCGGCTGCTCACCGCCTTCGACCGGCGCCGCCCGCGCATCTTCGGCGGCGGTCCGTTCAGCGGCCGCACGCCGTTTCCCGACAACGACGATGGCACGCCGTCGAGCCGCAGCCCGACCAACTCCTTCCGCCGCTTCGCGTCGCTGACCCGTCTGCAGGAGCTGTACTGGCGCGGCGAGATCCTCGGCTCCGCGGCGGTTCCCGAGCTGGCGGCGATCGATGCGCAGCTCGGCGGGGTCAAGCTGGGGCTGCGCGATCTCTACCGCGCCAGCCTCGCCAAGGCCGACCAGGTGGCGCAGGCGATGCACGGCGCGCCTTTCGTCGACCTCGCCACCGCGCAGCAGGACACCGTCCTGGCGGCGCTCGACAGCGGCGCCTTCGCCCCGGACCCGCGGCGCGCCAACCACACGTTCATCGACATTCTCATCGAGCACACGCTGGAGGGCTGCTTCGCCCCACCCGAATACGGCGGCAACCGCAAGCGCGGCGGCGTGCCGCAGGGCTGGCGCATGATCGGCCTCGAGGGCGACAACCAACCGCTCGGCTACTCGATCTTTTCGCGCCAGCTCGACACCTACGTCGAGCGCGCCGATCATCCGATGTCGACGCCCAACCCCGACGAGCTCGGCCCCGGCGGCGTCGTGATGCCCAAACCGCTCAGCCCCGACGGTGCGGCGATGCAGAACACCATCGTCCAGCTCTCGTCGTTCTTCTCCAGCGGGGCGTGCTGAGGTGCGGACCGCAAGAACCGCGCGCCGCGCCGCGCTCGCCGACGAGGCGGTGCTGGGCAATCGCGGGCTGAGCACCTTCGATGTTTGCATCATCGGCAGCGGCGCCGGCGGCGGCACCGCGGCGCATGTGCTGACGGCGGGCGGCAAGAACGTGCTCGTCCTCGAAGCCGGACCCAACCCCTGGCCGGGCCTCGACGATCCGGACCACCTGCCGTTGCCGCTGCACAGCAACGACGAGGTCAAGTACGCGGTGCGCGGCTTCATCGATCAGGTCGGCGAGCTCGAGCCGCGCACGTTCCGCCAGCACGCGGCAGATGCCGCGACGGTGCGCACCGACGTCAACAACCTGCCGAAGACCGTCGGCGGCGCCTTCACGCACGCCGACTGCAAGACGCCGCGGTTCAATGAGGTCGACTTCCGGCTCAAAAGCGCCGTCGAGGCGCTCATCGCGACGACCCCGGGGCTCGCCGTGCCGGGCTTTGGCAGCGATGCGGCCAGCGCCAACTTCGCCGACTGGCCGTTCACGTATGCCGACCTCGAGCCGTTCTATACGGAAATGGAGCGGCTCTACGGCGTGCAGGGCGACCCCGGCGACAACCCGTACGCCTCGTTTCGCAGCCAGCCGTACCCGATGCCGCCCGGCGTGCCGATGTACCTCGGCGTCGTGCTGTCGCGCGGCGCCACCGCGACGAGCTTGTTCGGCACGCCGCTGACGCCGCACGCGTACCCGTCGGCGATCACCTCGCGCTTCTACGACGGCCGCCCGCCGTGCGTCGACTGCGGCTTGTGCAGTGGCTTCGGTTGTCCGAACAATGCCAAGAGCTCGCCGGCGGTGACGACGCTGCGCAAGGCGCTGCTCAGCGGGCGGTGCCAGCTGCGCTACAACGCCCAGGTGGTGGAGCTGATTCACACCGGCAGCCACGTTACCGAGGTCCGCTACATCGACGCCGATGGCGCGCTCCAGACCGCCGCGGCCGGCGCCTTCGTGCTCGCCGCCAGCCCGATCGAATCGGCGCGCCTGTGTCTGCTCTCGGGCGGGCTCGGCAACTCCAGCGGCCAGGTCGGGCGCAATCTGATGTTCCACCTGCAGACCAACGTCAACGGCTTCCTGCCCGAGCGTGTGCACGGCCAGCGCGGCCGGGCGGTGACGCACGGGCTGTCCGACTTCCGCGGCGTCGAGCCCGGCGGCACGGCGATCCGCGTCTATGACACCGTCGACGGGCCGCAGGTGCAGCTCGGCGGCATCTGCGAGTTCAGCGCCTCGCAGGGCCTGCCCATCACCGAGGACGGCAACGTCTACGCCCTGCAGATTCCAGCGGCGTTCGGCCGCCGGTCCGGCATCGGCCTCAAGAACGCCATCCGCGACGGCGCCCTCGGGCAGCACCTGTTCGGCTTGCTGATGCAGGCCGAGGACGCGCCACAGCTGGCCAACATGGTCGATCTCGATCCCACCGTGCGCGACGTCTTCGGCCGCCCGGCGCCGCGCATCACCTACGCGCCGCACATGTTCGAGAAGCAGGCGCGCATGTTCTACGTGCCGTTCATGAAACAGGTGATCCTCAACGCCGGCTCGGCGCAGGTGTTCGTCAACCCGTGCGACGCGACGTTCGGCGATCCACCGGGCTCGCGGCACATCATGGGCACGCTGCGCATGGGTAGCAACCCGGCGACGTCGGTGACCAACCCGCTCGGCCGTTTCCACGACGTCGACAATCTCTACGCCTGCGACGGCAGCGTCTTTCCCACCTCGTCCGGCTACAACCCGACGCTCACCATCTTCGCCGTCGCGGCGCGCATCGCCCACGCCATGGCCGGCACCGCGCCCGTTCTGTAGCTGGCCCCCATCTCTCTTCGATAGGTGAATCCCTCATGGCAATGATCGGTATTCGATTCGACCTGCGCGTGCCGCCGTTTGCGCGTGTGACACACGCCGACCTCTACACCGCCTGCCTCGACCAGTGTGCCTGGGCCGATCAGCTCGGCGTCGACGTGGTCGTGCTCTCCGAGCACCACGGCGTCGAGGACGGCTTCATGCCCGCGCCGGTGACGTTGGCGGCGGCGATCGCCGGGCGCACCAAGCGCATCCGCATCAACATCGCCGCGGCCCTGGTGCCGCTGCATGACCCGGTGCGCCTGGCCGAGCAGCTGGCGACCGTCGACCTGCTGAGCGGCAGCCGGCTCTCGCTCGTCGCCGGGCTGGGGTATCGCCACGAAGAGTTCGACATGGCGGGCGTCGACCGCAGCAAGCGCGGCACGCTGCTCGAGGAGGCCGTGCAGGTCATGCGCCAGGCGTGGACGGGCGAACCGTTCACCTGGCGCGGGCGCACCGTCCGCGTCACGCCGAAGCCGGTGTCAGCGCCGATCATCCTGATCGGCGGCTCGACGCCGCGCGCCGCCAAGCGCGCGGCCAAGCTGCGGGCGGGATTCTTCCCCAGCATCGGCGACCAGGCGCTGGCCGATATCTACACGGCCGAGTGCAAGGCTCTGGGCTTCACCGGCTTCGTCACGCTGCCGGGCGGTCCGGGTTTCGTGCACGTTTCCGAAGACCCCGAGCGCGACTGGCAGCGCATCGCCCCGCACGCGCTCTACGACGCGCAGACCTATGCCGCCTGGCAGACCCCCGGGCAGCGCTCGGCGATGCACGTCGACGCGCAATCGCTCGACGATGTGCGCAAGAGCGGCGTCTACTGCGTCGTCACGCCCGACGAGTGCGTCGCCCTGGCGGAAAAGCACGGCCGGATCATCCTGCACCCGCTGATGGGCGGCCTCGACCCCGCCCTGGCCTGGGAAGGGCTGCGGCTGTTCGAGTCGAAAGTCCTGCCGCGCATCCGGTAGCGCTGCGGCTGTGGCCGAATCCCCAGCGCGCCGACTCCGGTTCCCTCTCCCGGATGGGAGAGGGCCAGGGTGAGGGGGATTGAATAGCTCTTCTCCCTCAGCTTTCTCCTCGATCGCGCACCTGGGTTCCGTGTGTGGCACCCTGGGAGAATGAGGTTGGGAGAGCGTTGAATCCCCCTCACCCAACCCTCTCCCGGTCCGGGAGAGGGCTTTCGGATCCTTTCAAGCTGCGTGTCGCTGCGGTATGCGTGTCGGCTATGGACATCATGCCGCAGTTCATGGCCTACGCCGCCGATTTCGAGCAGACGTTCGTCGACGACGACTGGACGCGCCTCGAGAAATACTTCGCCGCCGACGCGGTCTACGAGGTGCAGTCCGGGTCGTTCGGCTGCCGCCTGACCGGACCCGCCGCCATCCTGGCTGGCATCAAGAAGTCGCTCGACCACTTCGACCGCAAGTTCGACAAACGCGACATCCAGATCACCAGCCCGCCCGAGGTCACGGGCGACGAGATGCGGGTGGGCTGGGCCGTGCTCTATACGAAGGCGGGCTGGCCCCCGTTTACACTCCGCGGCCGCTCGACGGTGCGCTACGCCGGCACCGTGATCGCCCATCTGTGCGACTCGTACGACCCGAGCATGGACCAGGAGCTCGCCGCCTGGCGCCGCGAGAGCGGGGCCACGGTCGATCCCTCGTACACGTAAGGGAGATCGGTTGCCTGCAGAGGTGCCTTGCCTCACCCCGACCTCTTGGGCCACAATGCGGATCGACCTACCGCACGCCCGAGGCGCTCGGTAGTCCCCTACATTCCGCAAGCGAGGAGAGAACAAATGGCTCAGACGGCGCAGCTCCGCAAGTTGGAGGCGATCGAGAACGAGGCGCAGCGCGTATTCGCGTTGCAGCGGCAGGCGTACCTGCGCCATCCGTATCCGACGCTCGAGGAGCGGCGCGAGAATCTGACCAAGCTCGAGCGCATCCTGGTCGACAACGTCGACGCCATCGCCGAGGCGATCAACCGCGACTTCGGCAACCGCTCGGCGGAGGAGACGAAGATGCTCGAGATCTTCGGCTGCGTCGACGGCATCCGCGCCGCGCGCAAAAAGCTGAAGAAGTGGATGAAGCCGCAGCGCCGGCACGTGTCGCTGCTCTTCGCCACCGGCTCGAACCGGGTCATCCCGCAACCCAAGGGCGTGGTCGGCATCGTGTCGCCGTGGAACTACCCGCTCTTCCTCACCGTCAGCCCGCTCACCAGCGTGCTCGCGGCCGGCAACCGGGCGATGATCAAGATGGCGAGCAACTCGCAGAACCTGTGCGAGCTGTTGCACGAGAAGTTCCGCGAGCAGTTCTCCGAGGATATGGTCGCGATCCTGCCCGGTGTGCGCGCGCAGGACTTTTCGACGCTGCCCTACGACCACATCATCTTCACGGGTTCGGCCGATGCCGGGCGCACCGTCATGCGCTCGGCCGCCGAGACGTTGACCCCGGTGACGCTCGAGCTCGGCGGCAAGTCGCCGACGATCATCTGCGAGGACTACGACGTCGCCACCGCGGCGTCGCGCATCCTCTACGGCAAGTTCATCAACGCCGGCCAAACCTGCCTGGCCCCCGACTACCTGTTCATCCCCGAGGGCAAGCGCGACCAGTTCGTCGAGGCCGCCAAGCGCATCATGGCCGAGCGCTACCCGAACACCGACGACCGCAGCTACACCTCGGTCATCGACGAGAAGTCCTACAAGCGGCTGCGCATGACGCTCGACGACGCGGAGCGCAAGGGTGCCAAGCTGGTCTCGCTCGTGCCGGGCGCCACCTTCAACGACGCGCAGCGCAAGATCCCGCCGCACCTCGTGCTCGACGCCACCGACGACATGATCATTCTGCGCGAGGAGATCTTCGGGCCACTGTTCCCGATCAAGACGTACCGCAACCTCAACGAAGTGCTCGAGTACGTCAACTCGAAGGACCGCCCGCTCGGCCTCTACTTTTTCACCAACGACAAGGCGACGGAGGAGAAGATCCTCTACGGCACCATTTCGGGCGGTGTGACGATCAACGACTGCATCCTGCACGTCGCGCAGCACGACATGCCTTTCGGCGGCATCGGCGCCAGCGGCATGGGCCAGTACCACGGCTACGAAGGGTTCGTGGAGTTCAGCAAGATGCGGCCGGTGTTCAACAGTCCGAAGATGAAGGGCGTCGAGATGTTCTACCCGCCGTATGCCCCGCGCCATACCCGCATGTTCAACCTGCTGTTGAGGTTCAAGCGGTAGGTCGGGCAGGGTATGCGGCGGATCTTCGTCGGCGACGTGCAGGGCTGCGCCGAGCAGCTCGACGCCCTGCTCGTCGCGGTGAAGTTGCGCGCCAGTGATCGGCTGTACTGCGTCGGCGATCTGGTCAACCGCGGACCAGACTCGCTCGGCGTGTTGCGGCGGCTGCGCGACCTCGATGCGCGCGTCGTGCTCGGCAATCACGACATCAAGCTGCTGCGCGTCGCGGCCGGGACCGCCAAGCCGTCGTCGGGCAGTTACCTGAAGGACGTCTTCGGCGCCGCGGATCGGCAGGAGCTGCTCGATTGGCTGGCAGCGCAGCCGGTGCTGCGGGTCGAGTCGGATGTGGTCGTGGTGCACGGCGGACTCCACCCGCGGTGGAGCGACCTCGAGAGCCTGGCTGACGAGATCAACGCCGCCGTCGATACCCACGTGGGCGGCCGTGACGATTCGCGCATCGATTTTGCCACCTTCGTGCGCCACTGCGATGCCAAGGGCAACCGGCCGTCCGTCGACGACCCGTCTCCCGGCCCGCCCTTCGAGCCGTGGGACCGCTTCTATAGCGGTCCGCGCACGGTGGTGTGGGGCCATTGGGCCCGCCGCGGGTTGATCGAGCGTTCCCGATTGCGCGGCCTCGACACCGGCTGCGTCTACGGCGGGCCGCTCACCGCTTGGATCGCGGAAGAGGATCGCATCGTCCAGGTAGCGGGTTGGCGCGGGGCGTGAGCGCCGCGCGGGGTTACGGCGCAGGGATGGTCGCCGGGTCGTCGTAGGCCAGCGTGCGCATGAACTCCTGATACTGCGCGATGGCCGTTGGGTTGTTGAACACGGGGAAGTGGCCGTCGTTCTCGAACAACAGCATGCCGCCGGTGGCGCGCCGCTTGCCCTGACCGAGGTTGCCGGACACGGGCGTGCTCAGTGTCGGCAGGCCGGCGAGGTCGAACGTCTCCTGGTACGAGTAGCCCGGCAGTTTGGGAAACGACATCGGCGGGAAGGTCGGTGCGATCAGGGGGTAGCGCGCGGCGGAGACCATGGCGGCGGTCATCGGCGTCGGGACGTAGCCGTCGAGGATGCCGTGTGTGAACAGCAGGCTGAGCGGCCGGCCGCGGCGCTCGGTGGCGAAGTAGGGCGCGAACGTGACCGGGTCGGACACGTCGGAGCCCATTTGCAGCAGGTGCAGGGCGGGGTGGAAGAGGTCGACCGGGCCGCCGAGCAGCAGCTCGACCAGGTCGCGCAGCTTGAGGCCCATGAAGAAGCCCTCTTCGCGCGTCAGGATGTTGATGATTATGTGTCCGCCGCCGGCCGAAATGACGCCGCCGCGCACCTTGCGGCCGACGGCGAGAAAGAGCGGCCCGGTGGTGGCGCCTTGCGAGTGGCCCATGAAGAGACGGCGCGAGCGTTTGAAGACGATGCGCTTGGTAGTCGGCACGTAGCCCGCGCCGGGGGCGCCGACGATCAGCGCCGGGTCGACGCGCAGGTTGGCGAGCAGCTGGTGGACGCTGAGCGAGTCGGCCGCGGCCTGGCGCGGGTTGTCGCGCAGAGCGTACGGATTGAGCGGGTTGTAGAAGTTCGACCCGTCGGGCGTGGCGCCAAGGCGCAGGCCGTGCAACGGCTGATCAATGCCGATCGAGGCGATGCCGACACTGGCCAGAACACCGGCAACGTCCTCGTTGATGAAGCTGTTGCGGCTGCCGCCGGTGCCGTGCATGTACGCGACCACCGGCCAACCGCCGGCCGGCATCTTGATGGTCCCGTCGGCCGTGTGCTTGGGCACCGCGAGCACGAAGTGCAGTGACTCCTCGCGCTGCACGATCGGCGCGCCCTTGGCGTCGAAGGTGAACTGGCCGCTGCCGGCGGTGGAGAACGGCGGCGTGCCGGTCTGGAACTGCGGCGCGGAGAACTCGCCGGTGAACTTCCAGTAGTTGGTCGCGCCGCTGCTGAAGGCGACGTTGGTCGCGGCGATCTTGCGGTACTGCTTGCGAATCAGGCGCTCGGTGGCGAACATTCCGTCCGCCGGCCGGTAGGTGCGAAAGATCGTCGCCGCGACCACATTCGCGCGCGGCAGGCTTTCGCGCTGCTCGAGGTGCTTCCACAGCGTGCGGTAGAGGGGCAACGCCGCCTGCTCGAATGCGCCGAGCGGTGTTTCGGCCTGCATGCGGGTGATGAGCGGCGGAGGACTCACCGGCAGCGTGTCGGCACCCAGCAGGGCATCGGTGACGACGAGGGCGTAGAGCGTACCTGGCTCGAGCGGATGTCCGGGCACCGGCATGGCGCCGAGCAGGTGATCGTCGCGATAGGCGTCGCCGAGCGGGCGAAACTCGAACCACAGCGGCGTGCGCGCGCCGCGGCCCGGCGAGCCCGGATCGATGTTGATCAGGAAGACGGAGGCGCCGGGCAAGCGCGAGCTGTCGGCGTCGGCGGGCAGCGAGGCGGGGTCGATGTCGCCGTCGAACTTCATGAACACGCCCGAGTTGAGGCCGAAGCCGGGGACTTCCTCGAGCGAGGCGGCGTAGGCCGCGATGAGTGGATTGACTGGGAAGGGGAAGCTCGACAGGGCGACCGTGCCGTCGGGATCGCGCCGCAGCTCGTGCGGGAACGGCAGGTCGTAGAACGACGCGCCGTTCGGGTCGAACACCGGCTGCACGGCATGAGCGGGTGCGGCGGACCACAGCAGGACCAGCGCAGCGAATGCGCGCAGCGTCGGACGCATGATTGTTCCCCCCACCGGAAAGAAGATCACGAACGGTCGAGAAAGCCAAAGCGCAAATGATCGAAGAGCCTCGCGCGAAGCCACGAAGCCGCTAAGGGAGGCCAATGACGGGAGTCGCGGTCCAACGATGCGGTTGGCCATGGCACCACCTCTGGACGAACCGATCCTCTCAGATAGCATCACGGCATGAATACCAAACGCCACAGGCATACCGCTCACGCCCTCTCGTCTTGCGTGGCGATTGCAGCCGCGACCATGTTTCTTGTCGGCTGCGCCGCGTCGCGCCAACCTCCGCTGCGTTCGCTCGACCGCGAGATCGATCTGGCTCGGTTCATGGGTCGCTGGTACGTGCTCGGCAACATCCCGATCGACAACTTCCTCGCCAGCGAGGCGGACGCCTACAACGCCGTCGAGGAGTACGAGCTGGCCGACGACGGTACGATCTCCACGACCTTCACCTTCCGCCAAGGGAGTTTCGACGGGCCCGCGAAGAAGCTCACACCCACCGGTTTCGTGCACGACGAGCGTACCAAGACCGAATGGCGCATGCAGTTCTTGTGGCCGTTCAAGTCCGCCTACCTGATCCTCTACCTCGACGAGAACTACGAGAAGACGATCATCGGCGTCCCCGACCGCAGCCACGCCTGGATCATGGCGCGAACTTCGGAGCTCCCCGACGGCGAGTACGAGCGTCTCGTCAACGAGCTCCAACGCCTGGGCTACGACCTCACCGGCCTGCGCGAGGTGCCCCAACGCTGGTGACCCTCGAGGGACAAGTCCTTCTTCACTAAAAAATGGGGCCCGTGCGATGCAGGCACGGTTGGACTTCCGGCGGCCACTGGGCCGACTGGTTCGGTGTCTGTTTCGCGCGATTGACAGACACAAACGGCCCGCAGTACGAACTGTCCCCTCGATAATCGGTGCGGCGGGGCCGACAACATGAGCGAGGGAGTGTCCTGTGGAGGCAGATAGCGCGCTGCAGCTGGTGTGGGACTGGTGCCTGCGCCATCTGGGCGTCGCGGGGATTGCGTCGCCCGCCTTCCTGTTTACCGCGGTGGTCGCAGGTGTCTACTTGCCTGGCATCGTGTTTTCGTTCGTCGACGTGTTCGTCACCAAGCGCCTGACGTTCGCGCAATGCTGCGCGGTCTACTGGCGCGCGATGAAATGGTACGGGTCGCTGTACGTGGTGGCGATGGCCGTCTTTTGGGCGGTTCCGATGACGTTGCTATCCCGAGTGCCGAGTACTGCGCCGACCGGGCTCGAACTGTGCAGAGACATCATCCTGTACTTCCTGCTTGGCGATGTCGTCTCGTATTTCTGGCACCGCCTCGAGCACTACAACGGTTGGTACATGAGGTCCGTGCACTACCATCATCATGTCGACACACCGCCCCTCACGATCTGGACCGCCATGGTGGTGCATCCGGTCGAAGGCTTCTCCGTCTTTGCGTGCTTCCACATCTACGGCATCCTGTTCCCGATTCATCCCCTCACGTTCGCCGTCGGCGCGTTCTCCGTCACGGCCGTGAACATGATCACGCACTGCGGCTATCGCTTGCCGGTCTACGACTGGTTCTTTGCGACGTCGCGCGAGCACGACATCCACCACGCGAGCCGCGAGCCACGCAACATCTCCGTGATGCTCTCGATCTGCGATCGGATGTTCGGGACCTTCGAAAGGGCCCGCTGAGCGGTGAGGACCGCTCGAGGAGCTCGCGCCGTTCGCGGACGACGCGGGCTCGCCGCGCCGCTCGGCCAGCGACTCGAAAGGGTGCTCGACATCGGCCCTGGCGGCGTGTACGAGCACTGTCCTCCACAATACCGAGAAAGGCCACGCATCGCCCGCGTCACACGTGCGGTGCGGCGACGCAACACCATCAACGAGGGGGAGCGGATGTCAGAACAGCCAACGAATACCGGGACGCGCCGGTACTACGCCGGCCAGGTCGTGGCGACCTTGTGCTTCTGCGTCGCAGCGCTTTCGATCTGCGCCGCTGGCGTGGCTCGGGCCCAAACCCCCGATCTGTCCAACGTCAGTGACATTCTGCTCGGCAAGCGCGAGCTCGCCCGGGTCGACGACATCGCCATCACGGTGCTCCAGAACAACACCGTCGAGCGCTCGTACTTCCCGACCGAAGGCGGCTCCGCCGGCGATGCGGTCTCCCTGCTCGCCAACGTTGCGTCGAGTGAAGCCACCGAGCGCTTCTTGGTCGAGCGCTTTTTCGACCTCGACCGCGACACCGTCCTCACCAACTTCCGGCAGAACCACCAGGACATGCTGGAGATCGTCAACTACGGCGTCGCCAGCTTCGTCCAGCCGCTCGTGTTCCAGATCGAGACTTGGGCGGCGGGAGATTTCGACGGCGACGGCTATCAGGACCTCGCCATCGTCGGCGCACCGGGCAGCGGCAACTACGCTCTCAGCGTGGCCACGGCGGTGGACGTCGGGGACTTGATGCAGGGATTCAAGTTCGGCGTCAGCGTCGATCTCGCCTCGAACGGGCAGCCCGCCGCCGGCGATTTCGACGGCGATGGGCGCGACGAGATCGCCATCGCCACCCAGGGGTGCGGCGCCTCCTCCGGGTTCACCCTGCAGATCTACTCCGTCGACCCCGCCACGTTCGCGCTGACGGCGCGCGGTTCGACATGCGTGCAGCCGCCGAGCAACGTCGGCACCGGGGAGCGGATCCCCATTGCCGGCCGCTTCGCCCCGGCGCCGCCCGTCGACCTCGCCGCCGGCAAAGGTCCGCCGGAACAGCTCGCGCTGGTCTTCGGCGATGCCGTCGGCAGCACCAGCACCCGCTCCGTGGCCTTCGCCACGTTCACCGTCGACCCGGAGACCTTCACTCCGACCCAGCGGGGTACGAACAGCAGCGGCGGATCCGCCTTCTCCGTGCATCCGGTCGGCGGCGGGCTCTTGAAGCCGCTCGCCGGCTTCATCGCCGGCAATGGCTTCATCAATCCCGTGACGCGAGAACGTCAGCAGAGCGAGGTGTTGATCGTCGCCGTCCAGCCGCCCAGTCAATTGGCTTTTTTCTATCCGCGCGCCTACGTCTTCGACGCCAGCCTGCACGTCATCAAGGACGTGGACACCCTGGCGGGAAGCAGTGGCAGCCTGTGCGGTTTGCCGGCCCTCGACGTCGCCCTCGGCAGCTTCGCCACCGCTCTCGAGCAGCCGCCGAGCTCCGATCTGCAGATGGCGGCGGCGTTCCGCTGCAGCGACGACGGCCGCGCCGGAGTGCATGTCGCCCGGTTTGGCGATCCGGAGAACCTCGATCTCAGCCTGCACTTCGGCGCCGTGAAGAAAACCGGCTTTACGGCCACCGCCGAGACCATCGACCTCGTCACCGGCGACATCCAGGGCCGTTCTCTGCTGCTCGGCGATCCGCTGGTGCTGCGCTTCGCGGTGCGGCAGCCCGATCTGATCCTCGGCGCGCCTCCCATGCACGTCGACTACGTCACTCCGATCGGCGAAGGCGAGCCGGCGGATTTCAACATGAGCGCCATCGTCTTCGCGGGAGGCGGGTTCTCCGCCTCCTTCGACACCGAAATCGAGGGCAGCAACCAGTCTTCGACGTCGAGCACCACCTCCTTCTCGACCGCCGTCAACATCGGCGGCGCCGGCACTCGCGCCAACACGCTTCGCACACTGTCCGTCGGCCCGCTGTCACTGAATGTCAACACGACGTCGCCGAATACAAATACGATATTTGACACGCCGATCGCGCACGTTCCGGTGGCAATCATCACCAACCGCGGTGCCGGCTATTCGCGCCTCAAGATTTCCGAGCTCCAGCACCTGTTTGTCACGGGTCGCTTGCCCAACGGTGAAAATATCGCCGCAGCGACGCGCGACAGCGGTTCAGGCACGCGAAACGCTTGC
>CAYVUV010000025.1:0-32635 GCA_964455095.1 uncultured Binatia bacterium (SeqCode) | reverse complement strand
TCGGCGTGCTGGTGGCGATGTCAGTGGTCGTGTCGGTGGGCGTGCTGGTGGGGGTGTCAGTGATCGCCTCAATGGGCGTATCAGTGGGCGTGCTGGTGAGCGTTTCGGTGGGCGTGCTGGTGGGCGTTTCGGTTGGCGTGCTGGTGGGCGTTTCGGTTGGCGTGCTGGTGGGCGTTGCTGTCGGGGTTGCAGTCGGAGGTGCGTTCGGTCCGGCAAACCGCTGGCCGAATACGCCCCATTGGCTACCGTCCTGGTCGTAGCTGCTCCAGGCGACCACGAAGGGGCCATCCCCGCCCGCCGCCACCGCGGGTTGCATCTGGGAGTTCGTCGTCTGGCTGTTGACCTGAACCTCCGGGCACACCGCCAGTCCCGCGCTGTCGTATTGCTGTCCGAACACGCCGTAGCTGCTGCCGTCCTGATAGTCGCTGATCCACGTCACCATGAAGGCACTGTCCGCTCGCGCCGCCACCGCCGGGAGGAACTGTTGGTTCTCCGTGTAGCTGTTGACCTGGAACTCCGTTCCCACCGCTTGCCCCGCGCTGTCGTACCGTTGCCCGAATACATCCCAGCTGCTGCCGTCTGGGAAATTGCTCTGCCACACCACCACGAAAGCTCCGTCCGCTGCGGCTGCCACCGCCGGAAAGCGCTGGGAGTACGCCGTGGAGATATTGACCTGAAACTCCGTGCCCACCGCCTGCCCCGCGCTGTCGTAGCGCTGCCCAAAGACGCCGTCACTGCTGCCGTCCTGGCCGTAGCTCTGCCACGCCACCACGAAGGCCCCGTCCGCGCCTGCCGCCACCGCTGGGTAATACTGGGAGCTCGACGTATGGCTGTTGACCTGGAAGTCCGCGCTCACCGGCTGCCCCGCGCTGTCGTAACACCGCGCGAACACCCCGAAACCGCTCCCGTCCTGGGGAAAGGATCCCCACGCCACCACGAAGGCGCCATCCGCGCCCGCCGCCATGGCCGGGGCGAACTGGTAGCTGGCAGTAAAGCTCGCGACCTGAAACTCGCTGCCCACCGGCTGCCCCGCGCTGTCGTAGCGCTGCCCGAACACGCCCCAGCTGTAGCCGTCCTGGTTGCTGCTCTGCCACGCCACCACGAAGGCGCCGCCCGCGCCCGCCGCCACCACCGGGGCGACCTGGTCGTCCGGTTCGAAGGTGTTGACCTGAAACTCCGTCCCGACTGCTTGGCCGGCGCTGTCGTAGCGCTGCCCGAAGGCGCCGAAGCCGCTGCTGTCCTGGAAGCTACTAGACCACACCACCACGAAGGCCCCGTCCACGCCCACCGCAACCTCGGGCAGGAGCTGCCCGTACACCGTGTAGCTATTGACCTGAAATTCGGTGCCCACCGGCACGATCTGCCCGGCGGCGACGAGCGGCATCAATAGCGAAGCGACTGCGAACACTGTGCGGGTTCTCATGGCTTCTTGCTCCTCTACGCGCGGCGTATCACGTGAGTAGCGCTGCGCAAGAGGATATTCTGAGTGCCGTGCACTTTCTCACAGCGATATGCGAACACGCACGCCACGCTGATATCAAGCGGTGGGCCGTGTAGAGCAGCAGCAGGCACAACAGGTGATCGGTGAGCTCGCACGATCGCCGCTTTCTGCAGCGTTTGCGCGCGCGGCTGACCTTCCGGAGCGCTCGGGTTCCCTTCAAGCGATGGGTCGGGGCGTGTAGATCCAATAGTGCGCCGCGCGCCGCGGCGGGCCGTAGGTAGTGCGGATGGCGTCGAGCATCGCGGCGGGAAAGCGCGTCTCGCCGAGCGGCGTCGGGGCCGCGGCGTTGAACTCGAGCACGATCAGCGCGAACTCGCCGGCGCGGATGCGCTGGACGAACCGAGCCGGATCCCACAGGCCCTGCTGCGCGAGTTGAGTCATTTCGAACGGCTGCAGCTCGACGCGCTTGTCGGCGAGGACCAGCATGGTCACGTCCTCGGACAGCACGGGTCCTTCGGTTTCGCGCAGGCGCTCGACCAGCCGCCGTGTCTCGTCGGTTGTGCGCGCGTTGGGCACCTCGACCCATTCGATGCCCGGCCGCTCGATCAGCCCACTCACCTGGACGAGCAGCAGGGCCGGTAGCAGGACCGAGGCGAGCGCGGCGACGAGCGGCGACTCCCCTTCCGCGTCGGGCGGCGCGAAGCTGTCCGCGACGGCCACGCCGGCACACGCCCATACGACGCCCATCACCTCGATGAGGTAGTTGACCTCCGAGCCCACCTTGCCGACGGTCAGGCTCACTACCAGCGCCGTGACCAGGTAGACGCCGAGCACGGGCCGCTCCCACGCACCGGGTTCCGCCGCACCGCGCTGCGGTCGCCAGTCGGCGAAGAGGCCGCGCGCGCCGACGGCGGCGATCGCGAGCGCCACCGGGTAGCGGCGCGCCATGTCTTGCAGGTAGGCTGCCGTCTGCCACCAGTCGTAGGCGTTCCGATTGGCGGTGAACAGATGGAAGAAGACGCCCTCCCCTTCGAACCCGACGAGCAGTGCCAGGCCGACAAGGCCAGCGGCGGCGAGAAGCGCGGCGAGTTGTGCGCCGCGCCGCGGTCGCGCCCGCCCGGCCACGATCACGCACGTGGCCGCCGCCGCGATCGCCGACTGCTTGGTGAAGACGGCCAGCGCGAGCGGCAGGACGCACCACGTCACCGACCCACGCCGATCGGCGAGCAGCGCGAAGATCGCCACGCCGGTAAAGGCGAAGAGGTCGGCCAGCATGTCGACGCGCATCAGCGGTGCCCAGCTGGCGGTGTACGACACGCGCAAGAACGCCAGGGCGGCCGCGGTGGCCGCCAACCCCCGCGCGGCGCGGGCCGCGCCGGGGCGCGCACCGCGCCAGACCAAGACGCCGACGAGCGCGGCGATGAATGCCGCACTCACCGCAGAGAGTGTTCTCCCGACGGCCAGCGTATTGCCGACGGCCTGGTCGATGAGCCGGATCGCCAGGTGATACACCGGAGGGTAGTTGCCGATGACGTGCGGCGGTCGATCGGGACTTGGATAGATGCCTTCGCCGGCGCGCATGGTCCGAATCTGATCGAGCAGCGGCCCTTCGCCGTAGTCGAGTTGGTAGGGATAGGCGATGGCCGCGCGCGCCGCGGTCCAGAAGCGCGCGATGTCGGGCAGCTGCACGACGACCGCTGCGACCAGCAACGCCAGGCCCAAGGCGCGCAGTCCGCGTGTCGCCACGCCGGTCGAGCCTGCGCCCATGCTCACCCGCTCACGGGAACCGCAGGCGGCCCGTCGGCGACTGCCCGGCGGCGGCGAGGCGGGGGGGGCCGGCGGCGTACAGATCCGCCACTTCGTCGCGATAGCGCAGATGCCAGTCAGGGCGGTCGCGGACGGCGACGGCCGCGCCGCGCGGGGCCAGCACGAGCGTCGTCGGATAGGCGTCGAGCAGGTGCGTGCCGTCCTGCAGGTCGCCACGAAAGAACGCGAAGTTGGCCGCCACGACCGGGCGCGGGTAGACGGTGGCAAAGCGGCCGTCGAGCGATACCGCGATGGCCGGCGCGGTGTGCCAGAGCGTGTATCCACCCCACTCGAGCGGCACGGCGAGGTTGCCGCTGGTGCCTTCGGCTTGCATGAAGCGCACGGCGCCGACCGGGTAGTCGGCGGCGTCGAAGACGATGCGCACGCCGTCGTCGACGAAACGCTGAACGACCAGCGAGAGCTGCGTTGCCGCGAGCACCAGCACGCCCAGCGCCACCGCCGCCATGGCGCGCGGCGAGAGCGTGAAGGCAAAGCGCTGCTGCAGCCAGGCAGCAGCACCGGCGAGTTGCTCGACCAACGGCACCGCCGCGCACAGCGCCAGCAATGGTGTGTGGCGCTGGCTGCGCAGCGCCATCGCCGCGGTGATGGCGACCAGTACCGCCCACCACGGCTGGCGGCGCAGCGTGCGCGCGAACGGCAAGGTCACGACCAGGGCGCCGAGCAGCAGGAGGAACGGGCGCTGTGCGACGTCGCCGAACGCCACCGGTTGCCACTCGGTCACCGGGTGGGCGAAGCCGAGCTCGTTGACGATGTAGCCGAACAGCGATGGGCCGTATGGATTGAGGCACGCGGCCGCGAGCGCCGCCAGCAGCACGGCCCAGCGGCGCCGGTCGGCGCTCCACGGCGGCAGTGCCGCGCGCAGCCCCAGCACGCCGAGCCCGAAGACCACGCCGCCATGCGTATTCACCCACAGCGCGAAGGCCACCATCACGCCGAGCAGCCCCTCCCAGCGCAGCGCGGCGGGTGGGTGCTCGCCCGCTGCGGTCTCGCGCGCCAGTCGCGCCATCAGCCACGCGACGCCGAGGTAGGTGATGATCTGCGGCCGCACCGCGAAACCGCGCGCGGCGACTGCCAGCGCAAGGACCATCACGGAGCCGCGCGCCCACACCGGCACGTCGCGCGTGGCCATGGCCCGCCACAACAGCCAGGCCGTGAGGAAACCGATGAGGAGTTTCAGTCCGAGCAGGCCGCCCGGACCGAGACCCTGGTAGACCGCGGCGAACACGCTCTCGGACAGCCACTCGTGGTTGACCCACGGACTGCCGGTGGCCGTGTACGAGAGGTGGTCGGTACGCGGGATCTCACCGCTTTGCAGGATCTCGCGGCCGACCAACAGGTGGATCCACAAGTCGTTGTCGGCCTGGTTGTCCGAGAACAGATGCAGCGCGCTGCTCGCGGCCAGCAGCTTCCAGGCGCGCGAGACCCAGCGCGCTTCGATCCAACCGACGGCAACCGGGGCCGGCGTTTCGCTCGCCGGGGTCACGGCATCCAAAGGTAGAGGAACTGGGGGGTCCGCATCAAAGGCGACGCCAGATCGACGTTGATCAAGTTGATCTGCGGGGCGGCGAATGCGGCCGGCGACTGAATCGTCTCGGCGGACTCCTCCGGGCGCCGGTACAGCACGATGCGCGCATCGCTGACGCCGGCGCGCGCTTTGATCGCGGTGATCGTGTCCTCGAGATAGCCGATGCGGTCGATCAGTCCGCCGGCCAGCGCCTGCTGCGCGCTGAACACGCGCCCGTCGGCAAGGGTCGCGTCCATCTCGGGCGTCAAGCCGGGGCGGCGTTCGCGCACCAGACCAACGAAGCGCGCCTGCATCTCGCCGAGCAGGTGTTGGAGCAGCGCGCGCTCGTCGTCGGTCATGGCGCGCAGCGGCGAGCCGATGTCCTTCTTCGACCCGGTCTTGATCGTCTGGTTGCGCACGCCGAGCTTCTCCATCAGCCCCTCGACGCTGACGCCGCCAAAGACGACGCCGATGCTGCCGGTGATCGTGGTCGGATGCGCGACGATCTCGTCCGCCGCCAGCGCCGTGTAGTAGCCACCGGAGGCGGCGACATCCATCAGTTGGGCGACGACCGGCATCTGCTGCTCGGTTTTGAAGCGCATCAGGCGCGTGTACGCGATGTCGCTCGCGGTGACCGTCCCGCCCGGGCTGTTGATGCGCACGATCACACCGCGGATCTCGTCGTCCTCGGCCGCGCGCTCGAGCTCGGCCTCGAGGCGCGCGACTTTGCTCTCGTGCGGCTGCAGGCCGAGCGGGCCGGGCTGTTCCTCGTTGCTGATCGTGCCGGACAGATCGAGCAGCAGAATCTTCGCGCTGCCCTCGCCCGAGACCACGTGCTCGGACAGCGGCTGCGGCCGGCGCGCGAACGGGTTGACGTTGCCGCTGACGAACACGCAGCCGGTCGAGCCGGCTGCGGCCAGCAAGAGCACGGCCGTGCCCGCCATGCGGCTGATGGTGGTGTGTGCTCCTGCGCGGCCTTTGCTCATGCGTCCGTTCCCTCCACTCCCTCGCGCCCCTCCGCCGCCCGGCGGGCGGGCGTCTCCAGTCGGCCGACTTGGCATGCGCGCGGGCGCGACTATACTCGGTGCCTTTCCGGCGAGGCAAGATCGAAAGGAGCGGCGAACAAATGCGAAGGGCATCGATCCAGGTGGCGGCGTTGCTCGCCATGGCGCTCAGCGCCGCGGCGCAGGCAACCGAGCCGGAGGCGCCGTTCACGATCACGCCGGCCAACCTCGCCACGTATCGCGCCCTGCTGCCCGAGTCGATCGCACGCCGGGTCGACCTGGGACAGTACACCATCGCCGTCGTGCCGGTCGACCCGGTGCGCTTCCGCGCCAACTACAGCGAGCGCTTCTGGAAGGCGAGCGCCGCCAATGCGGGGAAGTACCACATCGACGCGGCGACCGGCGGCCTGGCCGACGCCACCGGCGCGATCCCGGCGCAACTCTTCGGCTTGCCGTTTCCGAGCATCGATGCGGCCGATCCCCAGGCCGGGACCAAGATCGTGCACAACTACCGCATGCGCCGCATGCAGGCCGACGGCACGCAGCACGTCTTCGACCTCACCGACGTCAAGGTCGACGGCGAGGTGTTGCGGACCGTGAAGATCTCGCTGGCGCACAAGTACTACGTCGGCACGACCAGCCCGCCACCGGCACGGCTGCCCGACAACACCGAGTCGCGCCAACTCGCCGCGGCGATCTCGCCCAAGGATCTGGAGGGCATCGGCGTGCTCACCTGGCGCATCCACGATTGGACGACCTGGGACCAGGTGTGGGCCTACTTGCCGACCATTCGCCGCGTGCGCCGCGTGCGTAGCTCGACGCGTGGCGACCGCATCCCGGGCTTCGAAGTGCAGGGAGACGACGCCGACTGCTACGACAACAAGACGACGTACTTCGACTGGAAACTGGTCGGGGCCGCCGAGGTGATCGGGCCGCTCGGGAGTGACACGCCGTACGCCTACACGCTGCAGGCGCAACCCCCGTCGCGCTGGACGATGGAGATTCCCTACAACCAGGCGGTCTACGAGACGTCGGGTGCAAAGGGTGCCGGGTGGTGGACGCTGAAGAACACGTTCATCCGGCGGCCGGTGTGGATCGTCGAGGGCACGCCCAAGGATCCATACTACGAGTCGGGCAAGATCGTGCTCTACGTCGATCGCGAGCTCTATCACGGCTACTACAAGATCAGCTTCAGCAAGGCCGGCGAGCTGTTCCGCACCAACCTCTGCGGGCAGGCGTGGGGGCGGACGCCCGATGGCCAGTTCGCCGCGCCGTCGGCGCTGCTGATGATCGGCATCAACGAGAAGGAGGACCGCGGCACCCCGGCCGGCCGCCAGACCCGCGAGACCTTCGACCGCGCCTTCGGCGACGCCGTGTTCACCGCCCAGCACCTCAGCACCCTCAGCGAGTGACCGCGGTGAAATAACCGTGGTCGCCGCCGCCGGCATGGTGTAAAAGGCGCCGCATGACGACGTTGCTCTTCCTCCTCATCGCGGCGATCGCATGGGCGGTGTGGACCTACAACGGCCTCGTGACGCTGCGCAATCAGGTGCAGAACGGCTGGAAGCAGATCGACGTGCAGCTCAAGCGCCGCCACGATCTGATTCCAAATCTCGTCAACGCCGTGCGCGGCGCGATGGAGTTCGAACGCGACACACTCGAGCGCGTCATCGCGGCGCGCAACCAGGCTGCCGCCGCGCACAACATCGGCGAGAGCGCCGTTGCCGAGACCGCGCTGACGCAGGCGGTGCGGCAGCTGTTCGCCGTGGTGGAGAACTACCCGGCGCTGAAGGCGAACGAGAATGTCCTGCGCCTGCAGGAGGAGCTCACCACAACCGAGAACCAGATCGGCTTCGCGCGCCAGCTCTACAACGACCTGGTGATGCGCTTCAACACCAAGCAAGAGGTCTTCCCTGCCAACCTGATCGCCAACCAGTTCGGCTTCGAGCGCGCCGAGTTCTTCTCCGCGGGCCCTGAGGTGCAGGCGACGCCGACGGTGAATCTCTCGCTGCGCACGTGACGCGCGGCTCGGGCGCGCGGCGGTGAACTTCTACCTGCGACAGGCCCGCAACCGCCGCAACAGCGCGCTGCTCATCGCCACGTTTACCGCGCTCTTCGGCGTCCTGGGGCTCAGCCTCGACGTCGTCTACGCGGGCTTCGCCAGCGGCGGCGCGCCCGTCCCCTTCATCACGCTCATCGCCCTCGCGGTAGCGGCGGGGTTGAGCGCGTTGGCGTACTACCGGGGCGGCGACATGGTGATGGCGTCGTTGCTGGCGCAGCCCTTGCGCACGAGCGAGGCCGAGCATCGCGAGTTGCACAACATCATCACCGAAATGTCCCTCGCCTCGGGCCTGCCGCGGCCGCGTGTATTCGTCATTCCCGATCCATCGCCCAACGCCATGGCCACCGGCCGCGATCCCGCGCATGCCGCCATCGCCGTCACCGACGGCGCGCTCGCGCTGCTCGACCGCGAGGAGACGCAAGGCGTGATCGCCCACGAGATGGCCCATATCGGCAATCGCGATACGCTGGTGATGACCCTGGTCTCGGTGCTCTTCGGCGGCGTCGTCATGCTCACCGACTGGGCGCGGCGCAGCCTGTACTACTCGCGCCAGCGCCGCGATGGCGGGCAGCTCGCGCTCGGCGCGCTGGTAATCGTGTTGATCGCCGTCAGCCCGCTGTTGTCGCGTCTGCTGGCGATGGCCGTCTCGCGCCAGCGCGAATACCTCGCCGACGCGACGGCGGTCGAGCTGACGCGCAATCCGTACGGCCTGGCGCGCGCGCTCGAGAAGATCGATCGCGTCACCTCGCCGCTGCGCGGCGCGACGCGCGGCACGGCCCACTTCTTCATCGTCAATCCGCTCAAGCGGCGCGGCGCCGCGCGCGACGGGCGGCTGGCCGATCTGCTCAGCTCGCACCCGCCGATCGCGCAACGCATCGCCATCCTGCGCGGTATGGCCGGCGCGCCGGCGGCGAGCGAGGCGCAGTGACCGCCGCGCGGGCACCGGCCGCGCACTGTCCACACGGCTGCGGCGCGATGCACGAGGTCACCGCCGCGGCGCGCACCGGGTACTTGATCGTGCTCGATCAGTGCCGGCGCTGCGGCGGCGTGTGGTGCGATCGCTGGGAGTTGTTTCCGCTTACCGCCGCGGCGGCGGCGGCGCTCGACCCCGTCGACGCCGCGCAACTCGTCGCCCCCAACGAGGCCGCGGCGCAACCCGGCCAGTGCCCGCGCTGCGCGATCGCGCTGCGCCCGTTTCACGATCCCCTGTTGCCGGCCGACGCGCGCATCGAACGCTGCGCCGTGTGCGAAGGCATGTGGCTGAACCGCGGCGAGCTGCGCCGCGTCAAACAACGCAGTGCGTCACGGCCGCCCCTGCGCGACGAGGCGCTCGAGCAGCTGGTGCGATCGGTGGGCGCGGAAGCCAAGTGGGCCAAGGTCCAGGATGTCGGTGCCGCCCTGCACGCCGCGGATCATCCGGAGCCGGATGCGGAGCCCGACCTACGCAGTGCGTTATGGTCGACCGGCGGCTGGGCCGCGCTCACGTGGCTGCTGCGGTTCGTGCTGCGCATCTAATGCATGCGTTGCCACGGCACTTTTCGGACACGCGGCCACCGCTTCCTAAAACGATCTGCTACCGCCGCGGCGTTGCGAAGCCCAACAGCATTCTAGCGGAGGGAATTTTGTTGCCCGCGCATGCCGATTCGAGAATAGAAAAAAATTTCCAAAATGCCATTCGAAGGTTGACAGCTGCGAAAACCGCGCCATATAATCCTTCCTGAACTGGTGGTGGGTGGCTGTGGTGGAGAAGCAGTGCCTGTGATGAGAGGGGCCAAGCAAGCAGCCAACGATTCACAAGGAGGCCAAACATGGCAGTAGCGAAGAAGAAAGCGACCAAGACCGCGAAGGCAAAGCCGGCTTCCAAGGCCAAGAAGAAGGCCCCGGCCAAGAAGAAGGCCACGACGGCCAAGAAGAAGAAGTAAGTCGCTCCGCAGCAGTTAGTGTAAGGGCCATTCACTAGGCCAGCATTTTTTCCTTCTCGCACAGGCACGAGCCTTCGGGCTCAACGTAGAGGCCCTCTGGATTTTCCAGAGGGCCTTTTCGCTTTCTGGGGCGGCACGCGTTCGCGGCCGGCTTCCAATGCGCAGCGCGGCGCGGCACTGTGGCCGTATGGAGCGCCGCCTCGGTTCACTGCGCGCCGAGCACACGCGCGGCGAGGGTGGGAAGTTCACGGCGCCGATGGTGTTGGTGCACGGGCTGTGGGAGACGGCCGTTGCGTGGCGTCCGTTCGTCGGCTTCTTGTCGCACCGCGGGTGGGATTGTTTCGCGCTCCACCTCCGCGACGCCGAGTCGGTGGCGATGCTGCGCGCGGACCTGCATGACGCGATCGCTGCGCTCGACACGGCGCCCGTCCTGATCGGCCATGATCTCGGCGCGCTGCTCGCGCTCGATGTCGCGGCGCAGGCGCGTGCGGTCGTCGCACTGGCGCCGCTCGTCCTGCCGCCGGTGATCGGTGCACCGCCTGAGGCGCTCGCGCGCGCCGGCAATTGGATCACCCGCTGGCGCGGCCGTGCGCTGGCGCCGCCGCGCGGTCGCTGGCGCACGGACTATGATGCGCGCGCCGCGCCCGTGCCTACCGCGTTGGTGCGCGAGCTGTCCGCGCAGCCGTGGCCGGTGACGCCGCCCCGTGCGCGCGTACCGGTGTTGGTGCTCGCGGGCGCGCAGGACGCGGTGACCGACCCTGCCGCCGCGCAAACGCTGGCCGCGGCGGTGGCCGCGCCGTGCGAGATCAGTGACGGCGGCCACGCCCTGGCCGTCGCGGCCGGTTGGGAGGCGCGCGTGTCGCGCATTCATCGCTGGGCCGTGCGCGAGCTCGGCGAAGAGCTGCTGGCGCTCTATGCGGAGGCGATGGAGCCGGACTGAGGCGGTGGTTTGACTCGCTGTAGAGTGACTGTTAGGCGTCGAAAGCTCCCCCCACACCCCACACGCAAGGAGGAATTCCCCATGGCCGAGGCCTACATCATCGACGCCTGTCGCACGGCGCGCGGGCGCCGCAAGGGCAGCCTGAGCGAGACGCACCCCATCGACCTGCTGGTCGCTCCGATCAACGCGCTGGTCAAGCGCACCGGCGTCGACCCGCAGAAGATCGAGGACCTGATCGCCGGCTGCGTGACCGAGACTGCCGAGCAGGGCGCCAACCTGGCGCGCTCGACCGTGCTCGCGGCGGGCTGGCCGATCGACGTGCCGGGCGTGACGCTGAATCGCTTCTGCGGCTCGGGGCAACAGGCAGTGAACTTTGCCGCACAAGCGGTGAAAGCGGGGGCGCAGGATCTGGTCGTCGCCGGCGGGGTGGAGAACATGACCCGCGTGCCGATGGGCGCCGATATGGGGCCGCTGCCTTCCAGCTTGATGGAGAAGTACAACCTGGTGCCGCAGGGGCTGTCGGCCGAGATGATCGCCGAGCAGTGGAAGCTGACGCGCCAGCAGCTCGACGAGTTCGCCCTCGCCAGTCAGCAGAAGGCGTGGCGCGCCATTCAAGAAGGGCGCTTCAAGAAGAGCATCGTGCCGATCGAGGTGACGCACAACGGCGCGCGCAAGGTGTTTGAGACCGACGAGCACGTGCGCCCGCAGTCGACGCTCGAAGGGTTGATGGCGTTGCAGCCGGCCTTCAAGCCCGACGGCGTGATCTCGGCCGGCAACTCGAGCGGCATCGTCGACGGCGCCGCCGCGGTGCTGGTGGCTTCGGAGCGCGCGGTGAAGGAGTTCAACCTCAAGCCGCGCGCGCGCATCGTCGAGCAGGTCATCGTCGGATCGGAGCCGGTGATCATGTTGACCGGGCCGATTCCCGCGACGCAGAAGGCGCTCAAGCGCGCTGGCCTGAAGATCTCCGACATGGACTTGATCGAGATCAACGAGGCGTTCGCGTCGGTGCCGCTGTGCGTCATGCAAGAGCTCGGCATGGACCCAGACAAGGTGAACGTGAACGGAGGCGCGATCGCCCTCGGTCACCCGCTCGGCGCCACCGGCGCCATGCTCATCGGTACGCTGATCGACGAGCTCGAGCGCACCAACCAGCGCGACGGCCCGAGCCCGATGTGCATCGGCATCGGCACGGGCATCGCGACGATCATCGAGCGGCTGTAGGACGCATGGGGTGCGGTGGCTCGCCACCGCACCCCGCGTCTACGCGACGCTCAAACGGCGGCGCGGCACTTCGCGGGTGAGGACTTCGGTCGCTTCGGCGACGTCGTCCTCGCGGATCTTGTCCATCCCCTGGCGCACTTCGCGACGCGTCATGGTGACGCCATAGCGCTCGAGGATCGACTTGATGAGGTCGTAGTTGCCCGTGATCGACTCGGTCACGGAGGCGTAGCCGAACTGCGCCGCGCGCAGGCGCTCCCAGTAGGCCAGCGCGTTGAGCTCGAAGAAGTGCGCGTCGGTTTCCTTCGGCTCGATGACGATGATGTCGCCCTTGAAGTTCGGATCGTCCTGATACTCGCGCAACCCGTACTGCAGGCGCGAGTGCAGCAGCGTGCGGAACACCTGGTTGAGGATGCTCAGCATGCCGCCATCCGCCATCAACGGCCCGTCGTGGACGTATTTGCCGCGCTCGCGGTCGAAGCGGCGTCGGACACGGTTGGAGAACGGACGGAACGGGTTGTAGCAGATGATCAGGTCGGCGCCGTGCTCGATGGCGACGTCGATGTTGGCCGTGCGCCGCACACCGCCGTCGACGTAGTCGATGCCCTTGATCCGCGCCGGCCGATAGAATCCCGGCAAAGCCGACGACGCCTGCACGGCTTCGGAGATCGTCACCGAGGCCTCTTCGTCGTGGCCGAAGATCACGCGCTCGGCGGTGTCGAGGTTCATCGCGCCGATGTAGAGCTCGCGCTTGGTGCGGCGGTACAGGGCGCGGAAGTCGTTGGGCGCGCCGGCGCGCTGCAGGTTGCGCCGCAGGTAGCGCTCGATGCTGGAGTTGTCGAACAGGCCCGCGGGCAGGTAGTCGAGCGGGGTCGGAAACGGGCGGCGGTTCCACAGCGCCTCGGCGATCGGAGCGAGCAAGCGCTCCACTCCGCCGGCCGTCGGCCGCTTCAAGTACGTCCGCAACTCGGCACGCAGCGTGCTGGCCAGCTTCGGCGCGGCGCCGACCATGTCGCCCAATGTACCGGGCAGATAGAGTGCCACCGCCAGCGCGTACTCGAGCGGGCGCTCGACGAACTCGCGCAGGTTGGGGCTGTAGAAGTCGAGGGCGCGGAAGTGGGTCAGCTCAGTCGATTTGCCCTCGAGACTCTTGATCATCTCGGCCGGACCGACCCCGACGGCGAGCGGTGCGGCGAGCACGGCGCCGGCCGAAAGCCCGACGTAGGTGTCGAACTCCGTGGTCTTGCGGTTGACCAGGAAGTCGTCGAGGGCCTTGAGGCCGCCGAGCTTAAAGGCCCCACCGGTGACGGCGCCGCCGGCGAGTACGAGGGCGACCTTCGGATCGCGCTTGCGCGTCTTCAGGTCGCTCTTCTGAACGATGGTGATTCCCATGCGTTCCCAGCCCTCAAACAGATGTTCGAAACTAGCGGCGTATGACGCACATTGTCAAGGTCGACGTGTCGGTGCGAGCACGTCGCGGCGGGCGAGATCCCAGCGGCCTTCGGCCAGGCCGGCGTGCGTGTCGAGCACGCGCCAGTAGCCGTCGAAGCGGTAGCCGAACAGCGGGCAGCCGGCGGCGAGCATGGCGGGGTAGGTGACGGCGTTGATGCCGAAGCGTCCCGGGCGCAGGTGCGCGAACACGCCGGGTGAGAAGATGTGCACGCCGGCGAACATCAGCGGCGTGAGCGGAGCCGGGGCATCGGCCGGCCGACCGAGGAAGCGCCGGATGCGGCCGCTGGCATCGATCTCGATCACGCCGTAACGCGCCGCGTCGCGATCCGGACGCAACACCATCGTTGCCAGAGCACCCTGGCGGCGATGCCAGGCGATCACCTCGGCCAGGGGCAGGTCCATGATCGAGTCGGCGTTGAGCACGACGAAATCGTCGCCCTCGAGCCACTCGCGCGCCTTCTCGATTCCGCCGCCGGTGTCGAGAATGACATCCTCCTCGGAATACGTGAGCGACACGCCGTAGGCCTCGCGGCCGAGCGCGGCGCGGATCTGGCTGCCGTGGTGATGCAGGTTGATCACCGCCTCGTGCACACCGGCTTCGCGCAGCAGCGCCAGCGGGTAGGCGATCAGCGGCGCGCCGGCGACGCGGATGAGCGGTTTCGGCACGCGGTCGGTGAGCGGGCGCAGCCGGCTGCCGAACCCCGCCGCGAGGATCATCGCCCTCACCGGCGCAGCTCGGGAAAGTAGCGCGCCAGTACGGCTCGCACATCCGCCCAGTCGGGCCGCAGGGCCAGCAACCGGTCGATCTGGCGCAGCGTCGGCGGAATGTAGCGCAGGTAGCCGGGCTTGCCCTTCTCGCGGTCGAGGTAGTGGAAGCGCCCGACGACCTTGAACGCCTTCTGCAGCGCGCACGCGGCGTAGAGATCCCACAGCGCGTCGCCCGTCCACGGCGTGCCGCCGCGCGCTTCCCAGCCGGCGGCGTAGTAGGCCAACAACCGGCGCTCGAGCGGTGGGCGGATCAGCGTCGGCGTATCGCGGTCGCCGAGCAGCGTGGCGAGATCGTACGGCGCCGGGGCGAGCAGCGCATCCTGGAAGTCGATGACGCGGATGCGTCCGTCGCAGACGAACAGGTTCCAGGCGTGGAAGTCGCGGTGATTGAGCACGCGCGGCTGCGCGGCGAGCCAGGCCGCCAGCGGCTCGAAGTGCGCGCGCAGTATCCTTAGATCCGCTGCCGGCACGGGTTCCGGCAGGCGGTTGACCAGGCCATGCTCGATGAAGTGCTCGAACTCCCATGCAAACAGCCGCTCGTCGAAGGTCTGCTGGAACGCGATGCAGGTATCGTCGCGGCGCGCCGTGCCATCGAGCTGAATCAGCAGCAGCTGATCGATCGCCTGCTCGAAGAGCCGCACTACGTCATCATCCGACTTCCCCTGCGCGGCGTCCCAGAGCGGCGTGTCGCCAACGTCCTCGAGCAGCAACATACCGTCGGCCGACGCGTCCGCGTGCAGCATCGGCACGGCGACGCCGAGCGCGGCGAGGAAACGGTGCACGTTGACGTACGGCAACTCGACGGGCGGCGCGTCGAAGACGGCCAGCTCGTCGGACGACATGGCGATGCCGCGGTCGGCGAGCAGCATGACGATCACCGCCGCCGGCGCGCCCGGGCCGCTCAGCCAGGCGCGCGCGTAGCGCCGCGTCGACGCGTCGCCCGGCAGGGCGGCGACGCGCGCGACGTCGGTGGCGGCACCGAAGGCCTGGCGGGCCAATGCGCGAATGCGGGGGGTGATGTCCGGGTCCACGACGCCTCACCGCGGCAGTAGCAGAACCCCGCCGGCGCGGTCAAAAGTAGCGTACCTTGACATCACCACAGGCCTCACATAAGCACGAACGTCGAGCGGCCGCCGCGCTCCCGCGCAGCCCGAACGGTCTCATTTCCAGTCATGATGATGCAATACGCCCCGATCGCTATCACGTTCGCCCTGGCGATCGTGGTGGTCACCGTGATGGTCAACGCCGGCCGCCTGCTCGGCCCGCGCAACCCCACGCGCATCAAGCTCGATACCTTCGAGTGCGGCAACGAGTCGAGCGGCTCGGCCTGGGGGCGCTTCTCGGTCAAGTTCTACCTGACGGCGATTCTGTTCGTCATCTTCGACGTCGAAGTCGTGTTCATGTACCCGTGGGCCGTGCTGTTCCGGCAGCTCGGTTGGTACGGCTTCAACATCATGGCGGTTTTTCTCGCCGTGCTCGCCTTCGGGCTGCTCTACGAGTGGCGCAAAGGGGCGCTGGAGTGGGAATGACACCGGAGGGGCTGACCGCTCACGTGCGCGAGGTCGGCGGGGACGCGGTGCGCAACTCGCACGAGCTGCTCGGCGACGCGACCGTGACGATCGATCGCGACGCGGCGCTGGCGCTGTTCGCGGCGCTGCGCGATCGCGCGGAGCTGCAGTTCAACGTGCTGCTCGACGTCACCGCCGTCGACTACCTCGGCGAGACGCCGCGCTTCGAAGTCGTCTACCACCTGCTCTCGCTGACGCACGGGCACCGCCTGCGGGTGAAGATCCGCGTCCCCGAGGACGACGACCCGTGGGTCCACTCGCTGTCCGACCTGTGGAAGGCGGCCAACTGGCTGGAACGCGAGGCGTGGGACATGTTCGGCATCCGCTTCGTCGGCCATCCCGACCTGCGCCGCATTCTGATGTACGAGGAGTTCGTCGGGCACCCGCTGCGCAAGGACTATCCGTTCAACAAGCGCCAGCCGCTCACCCCCGAACGCGACCCGATCGAAGTCGCATGGAAGTTTGATGGCCAGCACTGAGCTCGCCGCGCGGCCGCGCCAACGCGACGTCGACGCGACCGAGGAGATCATGGAGATCCAGATGGGCCCGTCCCATCCGGCGACCCATGGCACCATCAAGTTCAATCTCAAGCTCGACGGCGAGCAGATCCTCGAGTGCGACGTCGAGGTGGGCTACCTGCACCGCGGCTTCGAGAAGATGATCGAGCAGGGGACGTGGACGCAGGCGATTCCCTACACCGATCGGCTGAACTACGTCTCGCCGCTGATCAACAACGTCGGCTACGCGCTGACGGTGGAGAAGCTGTGCGGCATCGAGGTGCCGCTGCGCTGCCAGTACATCCGCGTCATCATGAGCGAGGTGTCGCGCATCAGCGATCATCTGACCTGCGTCGGCATGGGCGCCGGCGAGCTCGGCGCGATGACCGTCGGCTTTCTGATGAACGAGGCGCGCGAGCTGCTCTACGACATCGTCGAGGCGGTTACGGGCGCGCGCGTTACGGTGTCGTACACGCGCATCGGCGGCGTCACGCGCGACCTCACGCCCGACACGCCCGCGCGCATTCACGCCGCATTCAAGAACCTGCGCGCCATCGTCAGCGACTGCGACAAGCTGGTGACTCGCAATCGCATCTTCTACGACCGCATGGTCGGCGTCGGCATCATTCCGCAGGCGGACGCCATCTCGTACGGTCTCACCGGCCCGCTGCTGCGCGCCTCGGGCGTCAAGTACGACGTGCGCAAGGCGCAGCCGTACTCGGGTTACGAGCGCTTCGACTTCGAGGTTCCGGTCGGCACCACGGGCGACAACTACGACCGCTTCCTGGTGCGGCTGAACGAGATCGAGCAGAGCATGCGCATCGTCGAGCAGGCGCTGCGCGATCTGCCCGACGGGCCGGTGCGCATCGACGATCCGCGCTACGTCCTGCCCGAGAAGCACAAGGTCTACACCAGCATCGAAGGACTGATGCACCACTTCAAGCTGATCATGGAAGGCGCCAAGGTGCCGAAAGGCGAGGCCTATCTCGCCGTCGAGGGCGCCAACGGCGAGCTCGGTTTCTACATAGTCAGCGACGGCAGCGGCCGTCCGTACCGGTGCCGCGTGCGCCCGCCGTGCTTTCTCGGCATGGCGGCGCTGGGGCAGATGGTGCGCGGGCACATGATCTCCGACATCATTCCCACCTTCGGCATGATCAACATGGTCGGCGGAGAATGCGACCGGTAGGGTCGCTGCCCGCGCGATACCCGACGGACCGCGGCCCCACGCCAACCTGGACCTGAACGCGATGGCCCTTCGTTTTTCGCCCGCCGCACAAGAGAAGTTCGAGCAGTATCTCACCCGCTATCCGGTCCGCCGCGCGGCGCTGCTGCCGACGCTGTGGCTGGCTCAGCAGGAGTTCGGCTACCTGAGCCTCGAGGCGATGGAGTACGTCGCCGGATTGCTCGGGCTGACGCCGGCCTTCGTCGCCTCCGTCGCCTCGTTCTACACCATGTATTACAAGCAGCCGATGGGGCGGCACCACGTCCAGGTGTGCACCAACCTCTCGTGCATGCTGGTCGGGTCGGACCGCATCCTCGATTGCCTCAAGCAGCGACTGGGCATCGGCCTCGGCCAGACGACGGCCGACGGGATGTTCTCGCTCAGCGAAGTCGAGTGCCTGGCCTCGTGCGGCACGGCGCCGATGATGCAGATCAACGACGACTACTGGGAGAACCTGACGCCCGAGCGCACGCTCGAGATCATCGACCGCCTGGCGCGCGGGTAGCGCGGCGGACGGCGGGCAGGGCAGACCGGCATGTGGATCGAGATCGGCATTTCAACGCTCAAGGCCCTGGCGGTCGTGCTGATGGTGCTGAACCTCGCCGGCGTTCTCGGCTGGATCGAGCGCAAGGGCAGCGCGCTCATCCACGACCGCATCGGCGCCAACCGCGCCAGCATCTTCGGCTTCGCCGGCGCCGGCCTGGTCAACACGTTGATCGCCGACCCGATCAAGTTCCTCACCAAGGAAGACATCATCCCGGCCGGCGCCGATCGCTTGCTGCACACGCTGGCGCCGTGCGTGAACCTGTTTCCGGCCCTGGTCGCCTTCGCCGTCATTCCGTTCGGCGACGTGCTGCTGGTCGGCGACCGCGAGATCAACCTGCAGGTCGCCTCGCTCGACATCGGGCTGCTCTACATCCTGGCGATGACCTCGCTCGGCGTCTACGGCGTCGTGCTCGGCGGCTGGGCATCGAACAACCGCTGGTCGCTGCTCGGTGGCATCCGCGGCTCGGCGCAGATGATCTCGTATGAGATCGGCATGGCGCTGGCCATCGTCGCCATGGTGCTGACCTACGGCACGCTCGATCTGCAGGTGATGGCGCGCGCGCAGGGCGAGCTGCTGTGGGGCTGGCTGCCGGCGTGGGGCATTCTCTATCAGCCGATCGCGTTCGTGATCTTTCTCTGCGCCGGCATCGCCGAGAGCAAGCGCATCCCGTTCGACTTGCCGGAGAGCGAGTCGGAGCTGATCAGCGGATACTTCACCGAGTATTCGGGCGTGAAGCATCTGATGTTCTTCATGACCGACTTCGTCGAAGTCATCATCGTTTCCGGCCTGGCGACGACGCTGTTCTTCGGCGGCTGGCAGATTCCCTACCTGATGCGCGACGGCTTTCACTTCCCGGGCGGTGCCAGCCTGCTGTTGCCGCAGCTGCTGGTGGCGTTGCTGCAGCTCTTGTCGTTCACGCTCAAGGTGGTGTTCTTCTGCTGGCTGCAGATCATGATTCGCTGGACCCTGCCGCGCTTTCGCTACGACCAGTTGATGCGCCTCGGTTGGCTCGGCCTGTTGCCGCTCGGCCTGTTCAACGTGGCGCTGACGGCCATCGTGATCCTGACCTTTGCGAGCTGAGAAGATGGGCTATCCGCTGTTTCTCGTCATCGCGATTCCCCTGGTCCTCGCCGCGCTCGGCGTGGTCGTGAACCGCAATCCGATTCGCAGTGCCCTGTGCCTGGTGTCGGCGCTGTTCCTGCTCGCCGTGCTGTTCCTGTTTCTCAACGCGCACATGGTCGCGGCGCTGCAGATCATCGTCTACGCCGGCGCGATCATGGTGCTGTTCCTCTTCGTCATCATGCTGCTCAACCTGCAGCGCGAGCCCGACGAGGGGCATCGCCGCGCCACGGTGGTCGTTGCAGCCCTGTCGGGCGCCTTGTTCGCGTTGGCGCTGGTGCGCACGGTCTGGAACGGACCGGGTGCCGGCGCCCCGGGCGCGGGCGTCGTCGCCGAGCCGGCCGCGACCTACGGCACCACCGCCGCCCTCGGCGAGCGTCTGTTCACCCAGTTCCTCCTGCCGTTCGAGCTCACCTCAGTCCTGCTGCTCGTCGCCGTCATCGGCGCCGTGGTGGTGGCCAAGCGCAAGCTCGGATAGAGGGATCGCCGCATGGTTCCGACCCACGTCTTCGTCGCCCTTGCCGCCGTGCTGTTCAGCATCGGTGCGGTCGGCGTGCTGGTGCGCCGCAACATCATCGTCATCTTCATGTCCATCGAGTTGATGCTGAACGCCGCCAACCTGGCGTTCGTCGCTTTCGCGCGCCATCAGCTGTCGATGGACGGGCAGGTGATTGTCTTCTTCGTCATGACCGTGGCCGCCGCCGAGGTGGCGGTCGGACTCGCCATCATCATCCAGCTCTTCCGCCACCGCGAGACGGTGAACGCCGACGAGCTCACGCTGCTGCGCTGGTAGGGCGATGACGCACGATCCCATCGCCGTCAGTTATCTCTGGCTCATTCCGGCCCTGCCGTTTCTCGGCATGCTGTTCAACGCCGCGTTGGGCGCGCGGCTCGGCCGCGGCGCGGTGCGCATCGTCGCGCCGGGCGTCGTGGGCATTGCCTTCGGCATCGCCGTCTATGCATTCACGCAGTTGCTCGCCGCCGGGCACGGCGCGGTGCTGCTCGACCGCGTCTATCCGTGGATCCACGCCGGCCCGCTGCAGCTCGACGTCGCCTTCTCGCTCGACGCGCTGTCGGCGGTCATGGTGCTCGTCGTCACCGGCGTCGGCTTTCTCATCCACGTCTACTCCACCGGCTACATGGCCGAGGAGCCCGACTACGCGCGCTACTTCACCTATCTGAACCTCTTCACCTTCGCGATGCTGCTGCTGGTGCTGGCCGACAACCTGGTGGTGCTGTTCGTCGGTTGGGAGGGCGTCGGCCTGTGCTCGTACCTGCTGATCGGGTTCTGGTACGAGCAAACCGCCAACGCCGACGCCGGCAAGAAGGCGTTCATCGTCAATCGCGTCGGCGACGCGGGGTTCCTGCTCGGCTTGTTCCTGCTCTTCTGGCATCTCGGCGTCGGCCCGCACGACTTGAGCTTCCGCCACATCGCCGCGCATGTGGCGGAGATTCCCGCCCCGACGATCACTGCCATCGCGCTGCTGCTGTTCGTCGGTGCGACCGGCAAATCGGCGCAGCTGCCGCTGTTCGTCTGGCTGCCCGACGCCATGGCCGGCCCGACGCCGGTCAGCGCGCTGATCCACGCCGCCACCATGGTCACCGCCGGCATCTACATGATCGCGCGGTTGAACTTCCTCTTCGTCCTGTCGCCGACGGCGCTTGCGGTCATTGCCACCGTCGGCGCCCTTACGGCGCTGTTCGCCGCCACCATCGGGCTGGTGCAGAACGACATCAAGAAGGTGCTGGCCTACTCGACCGTCAGCCAGCTCGGCTACATGTTCCTCGCCCTCGGCACCGGCGCTTTCGGGGCCGGTGTGTTCCACGTCATGACGCACGCCTTCTTCAAGGCGTTGCTCTTCCTAGGCGCCGGCAGCGTCATTCACGGCATGGGTGGCGAGCAGGACATCCGCAAGATGGGCGGCCTGCAGCGCCACATGCCGGTCACGTATGCCACCTTCCTCATCGGCACGCTGGCCATCGCCGGCGTGCCCGGCCTGGCGGGGTTCTTCAGCAAGGACGAGATCCTGCTCAACGCGTTTGCCGGTCCGCACGGCCACCCGGTGCTGTGGGTGATCGGCGCGATCACGGCCGGGCTGACGGCGTTCTATATGTTCCGGCTGCTCATCCTGACGTTCTACGGCGAGTGTCGCGCCAGCCACGACGTCCAGCATCACATCCACGAATCGCCGCCGTCGATGACCGTGCCGCTCATCGTGCTGGCCGTGCTGTCGGTCGTCGGCGGCTACGTCGGTCTGCCGCTCGACCTCGCCTGGGGCAACGTGTTCGGCCACTTCCTCGAGCCGGTGCTCGGCGCGCACCACGCCCATGCGTCGGCCGGCTTGGAGATCGGGCTGATGATCACCTCGGTCGCCATCGCGTTCGCCGGTATCGGCACCGCGTATGTGTTCTACGTCAGCAACCCCGGCCTGCCCGAGCGCCTGGCGCAGCAGATGCGCGGCGTGTACCAGATGTTGCACGACAAGTACTACGTCGACGAGATGTACGACGCCGTGATCGTGCAGCCGATCGTCGCGCTGGCGAGCTGGCTGTGGAAATCGTTCGATGTGCGCGTCATCGACGGCCTGGTCAACGGCACGGCGCGCGGCGTCGCGGCGAGCAGCCGCGTGTGGCGGCGCTGGCAGAGCGGTGACGTGCAGCAGTATGCGCTGTCCTTCCTGATCGGCGCGCTGCTGATCATCGGATACTTCGCGTGGTGATGGGAATCATGATGATGTCGTCGCCGCGCTGCGGAGTGTGTCCGTGCTGTCGCTGATTCTTTTCGCGCCCCTGGTCGGCGCGCTGACCTTGCTGTTCATCCCGCGCCAGCAGATCGCCGGGCTGCGCCGCAGCGCGTTCATCTTCTCGCTGCCGTCGTTCGTGTTCTCGCTGCTGCTCGTCACCGCCTTCAATCCCGCCGACGCCGGGTTCCAGTTCGTCGAATCGGTGCCGTGGATCCCGGGCTTCGAGATCTACTATCGCGTCGGCGTCGACGGTGTGAGCCTGTTCCTCATCTTGCTGACGACCTTCCTGACGCCGCTGGTCATCCTCTTCGCCTGGGGCGACGTGGAGAAGCGGGTCAAGGAGTTCATGATCCTCTTCCTGCTGCTCGAGACCGGCATGCTGGGCGCGTTCATGGCCCTCGATCTGTTCCTGTTCTACGTCTTCTGGGAAGTGATGCTGGTGCCGATGTACCTGATCATCGGCGTCTGGGGCGGCGCGCGGCGTGTCTACGCGGCGATCAAGTTCGTGCTCTTCACCATGGTCGGCGGCCTGCTGATGCTGGTCGCCATCATCTATCTGGTCTGGCTCTACCAGGGTGCGCACGGCCAGCTGAGCTTCGATCTGCGGCAGCTGTACACGCTCGACATTCCGCTGACGACGCAGCGCTGGCTGTTTGCGGCCTTTGCGCTCGCCTTCGCCATCAAAGTCCCGATGTTTCCGCTCCACACCTGGCTGCCCGACGCCCACGTCGAAGCGCCGACGGGCGGCTCGGTGATCCTTGCCGGCGTGCTGCTCAAGCTCGGCACCTACGGCTTCCTGCGCTACGCCGTCGGCCTGTTCCCGGCGGTCGCTGTCGAGGCCTTTCCCTACATCGCCGGCCTCGCGGTGATCGGCATCATCTACGGCGCGCTGGTGGCGATGGTGCAGCCGGACCTCAAAAAGCTGGTCGCCTACTCGTCGGTCAGCCACCTGGGCTTCGTCATGCTCGGCGTCTTCGCCTTCAACACGCCGGGGATCTCCGGCGCGATCTACCAGATGATCGGCCACGGCCTGTCGACCGGCGCGCTGTTCCTCGTCGTCGGCGTCATCTACCACCGCCGCCACACACGGCTGATCGCCGAGTTCGGCGGGTTGTGGAAGCAGCTGCCGGTGTTCTCGGTGGTGTTCCTGATCGTCATGTTGTCGTCGATCGGTCTGCCGGGACTGAACGGCTTCGTCGGCGAGTTTCTCATTCTGCTCGGTGCCTTCAATGCCAGCCCGTTGCTGGCCGGGTGTGCGACGCTCGGCGTCATCCTGGGTGCCGTGTACATGCTGTGGATGTTCCAGCGCGTCATCTTCGGCCCGCTCGACAATCCGGAGAACCAGCGCCTGACCGACCTCAACGGGCGCGAGCTCGCCGTGCTGATCCCGCTACTGGTGATGATCGTGGTGATGGGCGTCTACCCGCAGCCATTCCTGCGCCGCATCGAGCCGAGCGTTGAGGCGTTCGTGGCGCGCGTCGAGCAGAAGGCGAGTGCGGCGGGCCTCACGCTGCCCGGCCGCACGGGCGAGACGACGATGCACGCCGCGGCAGGGCTCGGGGGGCAGGGGCGATGATCACCACTCCCGTGATCGCGTGGCTGACGCTGCTGCCGACGCTGGTGGTGCTCGGCACGGCGTTCCTGATCCTGCTGGCGGACTTGTTCGTCGAAGGGCCCGACCGCGAAGGGCTGGGTTGGATCGGCATCGTCGGCCTGGTCGTCGCTGCGGTCGTCTCGGCGATGTTGTGGAACATGACCGAGGTCGGCTTCAACGGCGGCTACACGCTCGACCGCTTCGCCCTGTTCTTCAATATTCTCTTCTGCTTCGCCGCCAGCCTGACGCTGCTCATGTCGATGGACTACCTCGAGACGATCGACGTGCGCAGCGGCGAGTACTACGCGCTGGTGTTGTTCGCCACCTCCGGCATGTTGATGATGGCGGCGGCGACCGATCTGATCGTGCTCTTCCTCGGCCTCGAAGTGATGTCGATCGCCGTCTACGTGCTGGCCGGCATCTGGCGGCGCGAGCTGCGCTCGAGCGAAGCGGCGGTGAAGTATTTCCTGCTCGGCGCCTTTGCCACCGGCTTTCTGCTCTTCGGCATCGCGCTCATCTACGGCGCCTTCGGCACCACCGCGCTCGGCCCGATCACCGAGCGGCTGGCGACGGCGATGGGCGAGCAGCGCGCCCTGGCCATGGGCGGCATGGCGCTGCTGATGATCGGCTTCGGGTTCAAGATCGCCGCCGTGCCGTTTCACGCCTGGGCGCCCGACGTCTACGAAGGCTCGCCGACGTCGGTGACGGCGTTGATGGCGGTGGGCGTCAAGGCCGCCGCGTTTGCCGCGTTCTCACGCGTCTTCCTGCACCATCTGGCGGCGCTGTCGGTCGACTGGAGCGGCGTGCTGTGGATTCTCGCCGTGCTGACGATGACCTTCGGCAACGTCGCCGCGCTGTTGCAGCGCAACATCAAGCGCATGCTCGCCTACTCGAGCATCGCGCACGCCGGCTATTTGCTGGTCGGCATGGTGGCCGCGAGCGAGGCCGGCGGCGCCGCGATTCTGTACTACCTGCTGGTGTACGCGCTGATGAACCTCGGCGCCTTCGCCGTCGTCATCGCGCTCGGGCGCCGCGGCGAGGACAACGAAGATCTCGCCGACTACGCCGGCCTCGGCTTCCGGTACCCGTTCCTCGGCTTCACCATGGTCCTCTTCATGCTGTCGCTCGCCGGCATTCCGTCGCTGGCCGGGTTCACGGGCAAGTTCTACCTGTTCAGCGCCGCGGTGAAGGCCGGCTACGTCGGGCTCGCCGTGATCGGCGTGCTGAACAGCGTCGTGTCGATGTACTACTACGCCGGCGTGCTGGTGAAGATGTACATGTCCGACGACGCCGGCAAAGAAATCGGCGGCCTCGCCGGCCGCCCGTACCTCTTCGCCACGCTGCTGATCACGGCGAGCGGCACGGTCTTCCTCGGCATCTTCCCGTCCTGGGCCTTCGAGCTCGCGCGCAGCGCGTTTCAATCGCTGAGCTGACCGCCGTCCAGTTCCCCCCTGCTTGGGAGAAGGGAATCCGGTCCCCCCTCCGTACCAAGGAGGAAATCCGGTCCCCCCTCCTTTCCAAGGAGGGGGCTAGGGGGAGGTTGAAACTCGTCCCCGCCGTCGAAGAGCTACCTCCCCGATCCCCTCCGTGGAAAGGAGGGGAACCAGAAGGTGGTCACCCCCGCAACGGCGCGATGCGGCGTTCCGCCGCGCTGAGCCCGCGCTCCATCCCGGCGACAATGTCGCGCGCCGCGGCGACCGGGTCGGGCGCATCGCGGATGGAGGTGCCGACGACGAGGTAGTCGGCGCCGGCGCGAATCGACGCCTCGGGCGTCATGACGCGCTTCTGATCGTCGACACCGCCGTCAGGCGGGCGCACGCCGGGCGTGACGATGAGGAACTTGCGGCCGCATTCCTTGCGGATGCGGGCGACCTCGTGCGGTGAGGCGACGACACCGTCCATGCCGGCCTCGCGCGCCAAACGGGCGAGGCGCACAACTTGATTCTCGACGCCGCTGCGCACGCCGACGCGCTTCAAGTCGTCCTGATTGAGGCTGGTCAGCACGGTGACGGCGAGGATGCGCGGCCGCACGAGTGACTCGGTACGGCAGATTTTGGCGACGTCGAGCACCGTGCGGCGCATCATGTCGAAGCTGCCCGAGGCGTGCAGATCGAACATGCGCACGCCGAGCCGCGCCGCTTCGAGGCCGGCCTTGGCCACGGTGCGCGGGATGTCGTGGAACTTGAGGTCGAGGAACACCTCGCCGCCGCGGGCGCGGATGTCGCGCACGACTTGCGGGCCGGCGTGCAGGAAGAGCTGCTTGCCGACCTTGAACAGGCCGACGTCGTTCTTCAGCAGGTCGACCAGCTCGAGCGCTTCGGGGACCGACGCGACGTCGAGTGCGACGATCAGCCGCGTGTGCATCTGGCCCGGCCGCGCGGCGCCGAACAACCAATGCAGGCTCACGCTGCAGTGCCCTCCCGCACCAGGGCGGCGAGTCGCGTCACGGCCTCGGCAAGCGGCAGGTCTGATGCGGCCGGCTCGCGGCGCGGCTTGAACTCGACCGCACCGCGATCGAGCGCTTTGGGGCCAACGGTGATGCGAAACGGAATACCGATCAAGTCGGCATCCTTGAACTTTACGCCCGGCCGTTCGTCGCGATCGTCGTAGAGCACTTCGAGCCCGGCGTTTTGCAGGTCAGTGTAGAGCTGCTCGGCGGCGGTGCGCTGGCGCTCGTCCTTGGCGTTGACGGCGATCAGGTGGACCTGAAACGGCGCCAGGGCGAGCGGCCAGATGATGCCGTTGTCGTCGTGGTTCTGCTCGACCGCGGCGGCCGCGGTGCGCGTGATGCCGATGCCGTAGCAGCCCATTTCGATCGGCTGCTCCTGTCCGTTGGCATCGAGGTACGTCGCGCCGAGCGCGCGGCTGTACTTGGTGCCGAGGTAGAATACTTGCCCCACTTCGATGCCGCGGTGGCCTTCGTAGACGCCGTCCTGGCAGCGCGCACAGGGATCGTCGGGCTGCGCCGTGCGCAGGTCGGCAAACTTCAGTGACGCAAGGTCGCGCGCTTGATCGACGTCGACCAGGTGTTGATCGGTCTCGTTGGCGCCGGTCACCGCGCCGGTGATGCCCTGGATCGCTTGATCGGCGATGACGCGCGTGCGCAGGCCGATCGGGCCGGCGAAGCCGGTGGCGGCACCGGTCTCGCGCTGCACCGTGTCGGCGTCGGCCATGGCCAGCGCCTGGCAGCCGAGCGCGATCAGCAGCTTCGCCTCGCTGAGCTCGTGATCGCCGCGCACCAGCGCCGCAACGGTCTCGCCGGAGTCGGTGACGAACAGCAGCGTCTTGATGAAGCTCTCCGCCGGCAGGGCGAGGAAGGCGCTGACCTCCTCGATCGTGCGTTGTCCGGGAGTAGCCACCTTGCGCAGCGGGCGCGGCGTGCCGGCGTGCGGGATCGGCGGAGCGGGCTGGATGCCGGCCTTCTCGACGTTGGCGGCATAGCCGCAGCGGCTGCAGCTGACCAGCGCGTCTTCGCCCGACTCGGCCAGCACGTGGAACTCGTGCGACATGCTGCCGCCGATGGCGCCGGTGGCTGCCTCGACGGGGCGGAAGCGCAGGCCGCAGCGCGTGAAGATGCGGTGGTAGGCATCGGACATGCGCCGGTACTCGCGCTCGCAGTCGGCGTAATCGGTGTGGAAGGAGTAGGCGTCCTTCATGGTGAACTCGCGCCCGCGCATGAGCCCGAAGCGCGGCCGGATCTCGTCGCGAAACTTCGATTGGATCTGGTACAGGTTCATCGGCAGATCGCGGTACGAACGCACCTCGCGGCGCACGATATCGGTGACGACCTCTTCGTGCGTCGGCCCGAAGCAGAAGTCGCGGTCGTACCGATCCTTGATGCGCAGCAGCTCCTTGCCGTAGTGCTCCCAGCGCCCGCTCTCCTGCCACAGCTCAGCCGGGCAGATGGTGGGCATGAGCACTTCCTGCGCCCCGGCGCGGTCCATCTCCTCGCGCACGATGCGCTCGACCTTGCGCACAACCCGCAGCCCGAGCGGCAGCAGGTTGTAAATCCCCCGCGCCACCTGCCGAATCATCCCCGCCCGCACCATCAGCCGATGGCTGACGACCTCAGCATCGGCGGGATTCTCCTTCAGGGTGGGAATGAGCGATTGACTGTAGCGCACGAGCGACCTGCGGGGCGAATTCCGGGGACCTTATTGAGTGCCCCGCGACAGGTCAAGCCGGGTATCTCCGCCCTCGTGGACCAGCGCTTCGTCCGCGTCTTTCCCTCCAACCCGCGACCGCCTCCTTGCGCTTCCTCTCCCGCATCACCCGCGGGAAGAGGATTGAGGTGAGGGAACCGATCCTCCTCTCCTCCTCGATCACTCTTGCCGCGCGCCGGCCCAAGCTCCCCATCTCCCGCCAATGCGACGATGCAGTCACTACGACGGACACGACGGGCACGAGGGAAAAAGAATCCTAAAGCTTTCCGAAGCCAAGGTTACCTCTCGTGGGCCCGGCGTCGCCAACAGCGCCCAAATCGAGGCTGTTGCGTGCCGTCCGCGATAAACCATCCTTTTGGATCAGGGGGGGCAGTGTGGATTCGCGCACGACTTCTCGTTCTATGTCGGCCGTCGGTCGATCTTCAGGCCGTAGGTCGAGAGCAACGACCTTAGTCGCGTCCAGGTTTGACACCCAGCAAACATCTCCACTATCTACTGCGCACAGAGTGGCGGGAACGCATGATCGAATCGATCAACCGGACGAATGCCGAAAAGCTGGAATGTCGAGCTGCCTGCCGTGCCTTGGACAACGTACGAGCCAAGAGAGTTGCGTGCAAACTTAGGCGTCGGACTGAACTCGGCCGCCTCGGCCCTACGTCCCTCTTGGATCTTGGTTGATTATTGGGCAGACCTATGGGACTCCGGAAGCTTCAGATCTTTCTCTCCTCTACGTACACGGATTTGGTTGATCTTCGGCTCTCCGCGATCGAAGCAATTCTCGCGGCGGGACACATACCGGCAACCATGGAGCAATTTGTGCCGGGTGATGAGACAGCGCTCGAGATCATCCGTCGTTGGATCGCTGACTCTGATGCGTTCATTCTCATGCTCGGGGGGAGACTTGGATCGATCGAGCCCATCAGTGGGAAAAGCTATGTCCAACTGGAGTACGAGCTTGCCGTCGAGTTGCATAAGCCATTGTTTGCGATGGTCATTTCCGACCGCGCTCTTCAGGAGCGTGTTGAAAAGCTCGGACTTGAAGTCGCAGATGAGCGAAAGAATCAAACACAATACGGCAATTTCAAAGAGACCGTACAGCTGAAGCTGTGTTCCTACTTCAGCGACGCCAAGGACATTCGTTCCACAATCTTTCAAAAGCTGCCTGAGTGGGCGCAAAGAGGTGACCTAGTCGGATGGGTGCGGGCGAGCGATGCCATTTCAGCACGGACTGCGGAGGAACTTTCACGCCTTTCCAGCGAGAACGCATCTCTCCGTGCTGCCGCCAAATCTTCGATTGAGATGTATGATGGAGTCACATTCGAGCAACTTGTGGGAATTCTGAAGGACGATTTCATTCCGGGTGCCTTGGCGGTAAAACTTCCCGACAAGGTAACTCATGCCGGCCTGTTGTTTGACAACCACCTCGAACGGCTCGCGCCCGGACTCAAGTTGCAGAATATGCCTGAGTTCCAAGCGACGCATCAGGCGATGCGGATCCTCATAGGACACGGACTCATCAGCGTTCAGCACCTTAGCGGCGCGCAGAACTATGAACTCACACCGACAGGTCGCAGATTCAGAAATAGCCTCCTCGCGTTCGGATCGCGGGATCGCCGCTTCAAGGAGTTATGGGGCGTTTGAGCAGGGTTGGTTGTGTGCGACTGCACTGCTGCGTCGCGCGAACGATCGCCATCTCAGCTGTAAACCGGCGTTGTGCTTGAAGCACCAGAGACCGAATCAGATGCGATCAATCGCAGCTCTCGTTGGCTTCATCTCGATTTCCGTCGGCTCGGTTGTTGCCACCGCGAAAGCGGAAGGCTTCACTGAGGTGCTGATGAGGTCGACGTTCAGGATAGCGGGCCCCGATTCGCAGGGGACCGCGTTCCTCTTGGGCAAGCCAGACCCTAACGACAAGGCGCGGTCATTTTTCGTTCTGATCACGGCTGCGCACGTCCTTGAGACGATCAAAGGAGAGTCAGCTACTCTCTTCCTCCGTGCTCGTAACGGCGATAGCTATCGGAAGCTGCCTCACGAGATCCGCATCCGGTCGGATTCCCGGCCGCTGTGGAAGCGACACTCTGACGTGGATGTTGCAGCGATGCTCGTTCCGATCCCGAAAGAGGCGGACGTCCGTTTAGCAAGCACCGAGTTCCTGGCGACCGATGAACGGATCAGCACGCTCGGCGTTAATGCGGGCGACGAGGTTTTCGTTCTCGGTTACCCTTACGGCGCCGAAGCAAATGAAGCAGGATTCCCGATTCTAAGGAGTGGCCGGATCGCGAGCTTTCCGCTTACACCGACTGCAAAAGTGAAGACGTTTCTACTCGACTTCCCGGTGTTCCAGGGGAACAGCGGCGGGCCGGTCTTCATTGATCAGCGAATCCGCCAAAACGACCGCGGAGGAGCTTCCATGGGGAACTTCATTGCGGTCCTCGGGATCGTTTCAGAGGAGAAAGTTCTAACCGAACAAGTCAAGTCGCTAGAACAACTTCAGGTCATGCGTCACAAGCTCGGCATCGCCGTCATCGTCCAAGCCGTCTTTGTTTCTGAGCTTGTCAATTCGCTGGAACTTCCGTCGTCAACACCTAGTCCGTGACGTCGTCCGTCATGCACTCGTCAGGCGACCCGAATGCGCCGATCGTTTGCGGCCGAGTTCCGGCCCCCTGGTCGGACCAGCGCAAGTACTGAGAAGCAGTTGATAATGGCTCTGTATACGGCATGGTCTTTCCTCATGGGGGACGTATATTGTGGATTTGTGGATCTCGGAACTTGACGCGGCACGCAAGGCCGGGATTGCCAAGCCAGTTGGTCCGCTTACGTTGCGCCACTGTTTCGCGAACCACCTCCTCGAGGCCGGCTACGACATCCGCACCGTCCAAGAGCTGCTGGGCCATCGCGATGTGAGGACGACGATGATCTACACGCACGTCCTAAACCGAGGCGGACACGGGGTCCAGAGCCCAGCTGACCGACTGCTCGCGGGAGGTACCGGCGTGATAGCCCGCGCGAACGCGCAGCGTAGCAATCCTGGCGGCGAGAAGCCGTCGTGAGCCAAGTACCGGATCTGTCAGGAGAGAGTTGCCAATGAGGCCGACACACTCGAAGGACGTTACGCCGCGGAGACGCGCGGCCTATGCAGCCTCCCTTCAATGTCGTGGCAGATCCAGCGCGAACGGCCGCAGTGCCACGCGGCGTAGCAACCCGGTTGGCGACAATCGATTCCGCACCAAGCACCCGATTTGCGAAGAGATTCTCAGCAGAACGCCGATCAGTCCGACGCCGCTATGCCGCAGGTTTAGTGCCCATCGGAAGATCAATTATTGTTGGGCTAACAGCTACAGCGAAACTGGTAAAGGTTGTTAGGTATGGCTGACCAAGACCCACTAGAACTCTCCGGTCGCAAGGTCCAGGTCGTTCTTCATCAAGGTAGAATTGTCGTCGGTTGGATCGTTGCCGTAACCGCGTCGCACATCCATTTGGCAATGGATACGGCCTACCTTCAGGTTCGCCTGGTCCCTCTGGTGACGGTTGCATCCTGGGTTCTTATCGATCAGGGCGATGATACTTCCATTGCCCCTCTCATGGGGGCGGAGCGGCACAGCATCTCTCGCCAATTGCACCAACACCTCTCAGGGGACGTCATAGGCTCGTACCGAAGGCTCGACGTTAGCCGTGTGGCAGAATCCGCGGTTGTCCTGCGACAGATTGCGTCACGCGTGTTCGCCACGTCACAGCAACCCGAATTGGGGCGCGATACTTCACTTGCCGCGCTACAGCAGGTTCGCCTGGCCCTAATCGAGTTGGAACGGAGCGAGCTTCCAGAGATCGTGGCTAGAAACTCCGAACGATTGGGGCAGGTGGTTCACGTAGAGACCGTCCCGGGACCGGATGCTTTACCCGGAGCGATTGATCGTGTTCGTCAAGCGGTTTCCAGAGCAGAGTCCCAAGGATCAAGGCGTGTGAGTGTTGATGCGATTGAGTTGGCGGAGGCGACCCGGAAGTCGCAGAAGTCGGCAATCTCGTCAAAGATTGCAGACGGCATCGGATCAATTCTGCTTGGAGGGGCTCTCGCGAGCGGCAATACCGCAATAGCGGGTGTATCGGGTGCGCTTGGCGCGCTACCCACCCTTGGAGTTGGCGCCGTTGCGGCAGCGTTAGGTGCCGCAACTTCGATTTACACCGGCCTCACGGCGATCAAGGACGGCATCGTCAAGGTTCTTGAGGACGAAGAAAAGGGGTGACGGATGATCGAACCACACGACGTTTTCAGTTGGTGGCGTCTTGTCGAGAGGAGCGAGTCGACGCACGACCGCATAGTTGCGGCTACGGCGACACTCGGTGCTCACTTGGGCACTGGGAACACGCACAGCGCCGCAGAAACCATCATGGCTACGTACCGGATATTTCTTCAGCACGGCGAGATGGGTCCTGCACGCGAATGGCTGGACAGCGCGTTCGTGAGGTCCATCCTCCCCTTCTTGTCCCAGCGACACGAATTCTTCAGCGCGTGGGTCCAAAGCCTCCGCATGCCTGGCGACCCTCGTCGTTCTGAAGAGGCGAACAGCGACTCAAGGGTCCAAGCGGGCTCACCGAGACTCGCCGACGAGGCGAACTTCTCTCCATGGGCAGACAACGCAGAATCGGCGAGGATGTCGGCAGATGCTTTTGGCCATCGTGTCCGGACGACTGTGCCAAAGCGCTGGCTCTCGGCGTTTCCGGATGGGTACGAATCTGCCACGACGCTAGGGGTGCATTCATTGCTCGCCATGTCTGAGTCTCGCTCGCACGATAAGGCGTTCAAGTACAATGCTGCCACCTTCGCAGTTCAAGGGGCCTGGGAGCTTGAGCTGGCCGCGGATGACATACTCCGGGCGATTTTAGACCGGCGTGTGGTCATTCGAAGCGTGACGCTTGGCGCGCAGGAGTAGCAGATGTACTGGGTAGACGTTGTAATTGAGAACCCAACCTCAGATGTGGTCACAGTGACGATTCCGTCCGGAACGATCTTCGAGCCGGCCGGCCAACTTGGCGTCGCACAGTCCC
>CAYVUV010000024.1:0-1557 GCA_964455095.1 uncultured Binatia bacterium (SeqCode) | reverse complement strand
ATGCTGGCACCGTACTTTTCACGCTTCTTCGCTGCCAATGCCGGCCTCCTGCATTTCGCGGCGCACAGTCACCATCCCTGGCCCGACGTAACCGAGGCCGCGCACGCGCAGTGCTGGACCGACGCGGCCACGCTTGCCGATCGCAAGTGGGCGCACGTGTTCGCAGCGGTGCTGCCGGCGGCGCAGGGACATGTCGCGCGTCTCACCGGGCTTTCCGACCCGCGCCAGGTGGCCTTCGCGCCCAACGTCCACGAGTTCGTTGCGCGCCTCTACTCCTGTCTCGACTGGTCGCGTCCGGTGCGCGTGCTGGCAAGCGCGCATGAATTCCACAGCTTCCGGCGGCAGACGCGGCGCCTTGCCGAGACCGGAAGGCTCGCGCTCACCGAGATTCCGGCCGAGCCCCATGCGACTTTCGGCGAGCGCTTTGCAGCGGCCGCCGCAGCCGGGCCGTGGGACCTCGTGTGGCTTTCGCACGTCTTCTTCGACTCCGGTTTCGTCGTGCGCGATCTCGAACGCATCGTCCACGCGGCGCCTGCCGATGCCCTGGTCGCTATCGACGGCTACCATGCGTTCCACGCGCTGCCTGTGGACCTCGCGGCGATCCATCGCCGCGCCTTCTACCTGGCCGGCGGCTACAAGTACGCCATGGCGGGCGAAGGCGCCTGCTTTCTGGCCATCCCGCCGGGGTGCGAGGCGCGGCCGGCGGATACCGGGTGGTTTGCCTCCTTCGACCGGCTGTCGGGGAAGCCGGGCGAAGACGTGCCGTATTCCAGCGACGCCTTTCGCTTCTGGGGATCCACCTTCGACCCCTCGGGTCTCTATCGCTTCAACGCCGTGATGGACTGGCTCGCCGGCCTCGGAATCACCGTCGCGGACATCCACGCGCACGCGCAGCGGCTCCAGGCGCGATTCCTGGCAGGGCTCGAAACTGCGGCACTGGATCGCCTGCCGGTGGCGAGCCTGGTGCCGCCGGCCGGCTTGCCGCGCGGCAACTTCCTCACCTTCGACATCGACGATGCCGAGGCCGTGCAGCAGAGGCTCGTTGCCCGGGGCGTCTACATCGATCGCCGCGACCGGCGGCTGCGGTTCGGCTTCGGCGTGTATCACGACGAAGCGAGCGTCGACGCCCTCGTCGCGGCAGCCGCCGAGGCGCTGCGCTAGAATCGGTCGCATGCGCACATTGAGACTCCTTGCCGCAGCGGCGCTCGTCGCCCTGACGTCCCTGACCGCCTTCGCGACCGGGCCTTTCCCGTCGAAGCAGATCCGCTTCGTGGTGCCCTACCCGCCCGGCGGACCGCTCGACACCGTCGCGCGGCTGCTGGGCCAGAAGGTCGGCGCGAGCATCCGGCATCCGGTCGTGGTGGACAACGTGCCCGGGGCCGGCGGCAACATCGGCGCCGGGGTCGTCGCGCGCGCCGCTCCGGACGGCTACACCCTCCTCATGGGAGCGGTCGCGACGCATGCCATCAATCCGGCCCTCTATCCGTCGATCCCCTACAACGCAGAAAAGGACTTCATCGCCGTCACGCAACTGGCCGCGACGCCGAACGTGCTGGT
>CAYVUV010000023.1:0-52515 GCA_964455095.1 uncultured Binatia bacterium (SeqCode) | reverse complement strand
CGAGTTCCAGGTCAACAGCTATACCGAGCAACAGCAAACTGCTCCGGCGATCGCAGCGCTCGCGCCGGACGGATTCGTCGTCGTGTGGGAAAGCCGCGCGAACTACACCGCACAGGACGGGACGTACGGCGGCGCCAGCGTGTTCGCGCAGCGTTGGGACGGTGCGGGAGGACGCATCGGCAGTGAGTTTCAGGTGAGCTCGTTTACCGGCGACCACGTTCAGAGCCGGCAACCTCGTGCGGCGGGCGGAGCAGCGGGAGACTTTGTCGTCGTGTGGTCCGAGAACTCAGGGGCTGGCCGGGTCCTGGCGCAACACTTCGATGCCAGCGCGGCGCACACCGGCGAACCGACACTGGTTGCGGACGAGGATGAGACCTACCAGGTCGGGTCGGACGTGGCCGCGGACGCCGACGGATTCGTCGTCGTATGGCGCTCGGATTTGTATCCGCAGCGCCTGTTGCGCGCCCGACGCCTCGACGGTGCTGGCGCTCCGATCGATGTCGTCGTTGAGCTCGACTACGGTGCCGCGCCTGCGATTGCCACCCAATCGAACGGCCAGTTCGTGGTCGTCTGGGAGCGCCGCCTTTATCCGGTGCGGGATATTCGCGGGCGCCTGCTCGGCGTCGAGCCGTAGGCGCCGGGGCGAGCGCAATCGATCAGAACGGGATGTCGTCTTCCGCGTCGGGCGGGCCGCCGCCGGCGTCCTCACCCATCGGTGCTGCGAAACTCGGATCGGCCACGCGGCCCGCTCCGCCGCCTCCGCCACCGCCGAGGAAGCGCACGTCGCGCGCGATGATCTCGGTGATGTAGCGCTTGTTGCCGTCCTTGTCGTCGTAGCTGCGGTTGGTGATGCGCCCCTCGACGAACACCTGGCGGCCCTTGGCGAGATACTGCCCGCAGGTCTCCGCCTGCTTGCCCCACACGACGATGTTGTGCCACTCGGTCTTCTCTTGCTTCTGCCCCTGCTGGTCGGTCCACTTCTCGGTCGTTGCGACGGAGAACTTGGCGACGGCTCTGCCGCTGGGTGTGAAGCGCACTTCGGGGTCGCGTCCGAGGTTGCCAATGATGATGGCCTTGTTGACCATGAGTGGTGAATCTCCCGTGTCTGCTGAGGAGGTCCGCGACGGGTCGTGCTCGGGAGGAACTGCCCGTCGGGATCGGTTGGTCGGCGCGGACGCTACCAGCGCCCCCAAACCCTGTCAAGGCTGTCCGCGCGCGCGTTGACTTGCCGGAGGAGGCACCGCTATCATCGCACACTTTGGTGGTGTTGGGGATGCTGCGGGATGATCTTCGAGTAGTGCTCGCTTGCCGTGCAGACATCGGGGATCAGTGTGACGCGCGGCGCAGCGGACGCCGATATGGCGACTAACGGCGACGGCCCACTGCGGATCGTTCCGCTCGGCGGTTTGGGCGAAATCGGCCTCAACTGCTTGTTGATCGAGTACGCCGGGCAGGCGATCGCGATCGACTGCGGGGTGATGTTCCCCGACGTGACCATGCTCGGGATCGATCTGGTCATTCCCGACATGGAGTATCTGCGCCAGCTCGGCGAGCGCTTCCTCGGCTTCGTCATCACGCACGGGCACGAGGATCACATCGGCGCACTGCCCTACGCCCTGCGCGATTTGCAGGTGCCGGTGTACGCCACGCCGATGGCGGCCGGTCTGGTGACCGCTCGCTTGCGCGAGCACGGGTTGGAAAGCTCCGTGCGCCTCGAGGTGTTTCGGCCGCGGCAGCGTTGGGACATGGGCCCGTTCGCGATCGATCCGATCCATGTCACCCACTCCATCGTGGATGCGGTGGCGTTGGCGATCACGACGCCGGTTGGGGTCATCGTTCACACTGGCGACTTCAAGATCGATCACACGCCGATCGACGGCCGGGCGCCCGATATTCAAAGCTTCGCCGAGTACGGCGCGCGCGGCGTGCTATTGCTGCTCTCCGACTCCACCAACGCCGAGCGTCCGGGTACCACCGGTTCGGAGAGCGGCGTGCGCTCGGGACTGGAAGGGGTCTTTCGCGAGAGCAGCGGGCGCATCTTCTTCTCGACCTTCTCCTCGCACGTGCATCGGCTGCAGCAGGTGCTCGATCTCTCGGTGGCGAGTGGCCGACGTGTCGTCGTGGTTGGGCGCAGTCTGGTCAACAGCATCCGGATCGCCACCGACCTCGGCTACCTGCGCTCGCCGCCGGCGCTATTTGGCGACACCGGCGACCTCGCGACCTTGCCGGCCGAGCGTGTGACCGTGCTGACCTCGGGCAGCCAGGGCGAGGCGATGTCGGCGCTGGCGCGCATCGCCATGAACGATCACGCGCACGTGCACATGGAGCCGGGCGACGCGGTCATTCTCTCGTCGCGCATCATCCCCGGCAACGAGCGCACGATCAGCAGCATGATCAACCACATGTATCGGCGCGGCGCACGGGTCTATGACTCGCGCCGGGCGCCCGTGCATGTCTCCGGCCACGCCAGCCGCGACGAGTTGGCCCTCATGCTCAATCTGGTCAAACCGCGCTACTTCGTGCCCGTGCACGGCGAGTATCGGCACCTCAGTCATCACGTCCAACTCGCCCAGGCTGTCGGCATGTCCAGTGAGTCCACCTTTCTGCTCGAGGACGGCCAGGTGCTCGAGGTCGACGCCGCGGGCGCGCGGCGCGTGGACCCGGTGCCGGCCGGCCGTGTGTTCGTCGACGGCAAGGGCATCGGCGACGTCAGCGATATCGTGCTGCGCGATCGCCGGCACCTGTCGCAGGACGGGTTGCTGCTCGTCGTGCTCGCCATCGATCAGCACACCGGTGAGCTGATTTCGGGGCCGGACTTCATCTCGCGCGGGGTCTTCGCCGAGGGCGAGCAGAGTCGCTACTTCGAGGCGGCGCGCGAAGTGGTCGAGATGACGCTGAAGGGGATTGCACCGGAGTCGCGTACCAGCTCGCTCGAAGTGAAAGAGGAAGTGCGCAAGGCGTTGCGCCGCTATATCAGCAAGACGCTCGATCGGCGGCCGGTCGTGTTGCCGTTTGTCATGGAGATGTGAGTCGTGGCACGCCAACCTGTAGAAGCCGCCGTCACCGCGCGGCCGCGGCGCCCGGTGCGGGATGAATCGCGGCTGCTCGACGAGGTCGTCGCGATCATCACGCTGACAGCGGCGGTGTTCGCTTTCTTGAGTTTCCTCGCCTACCACAGCGGTACGGCCGACCTGAACTTTGCCGGTCGCGTCGGGCTCGGCCTCGCCGATGCGGTCGTTCAGGCGCTCGGATTCGCCGCCTATCTCGTACCGCTGTGCATGGTCGTCATCGCCTTCGTTTTCTTCCGCCAGGCCAGTGAGGCGCTGTCGATCCCACGCGCGGTCGGCGCCCTGGTGATCATTCTCTGCACGGCCATCCTGCTGGCGCTGGCCGCTCCGCCGCCGGCAGAGCGGTCGGTGACGATGGCCGGTGGCTGGGTGGGCGGTTTCTTGTCGGCCGTGCTCGGACAGGCCTTCGGCACGTTGGGCACGTTGACCATTGCCGCGGCGCTTCTCGTCTTGTCGTTCGTGTTCGTGACGCGTGTGTCGCTCGGGAGCGTCGCGGCACTGGCAGGGGCCGGCGCGCGGCGCGGCTGGGGTCGGCTCCGGACGGTGGCGGAACGGCCCCCGGCCGAGGTGCCGGTGCTGCGCCGACGCCGACCCAACGTGAAAAAGGAAGCGATTCCGCTCTCCGAGGCCGCACCGATCATCGTCCTGGCCGAGGAATCGGGGCGCAAGGCGGTCGCGACCAGCGGTCGCCGTGCGGCGCGGGCGCTGCAGGAAGAGCTGCGCTTCGAGGGCGATGGGCGCTATCAGGTACCGCCCGTGCGCTTGCTCGATGCGCGCGCGCACGACGCCGTGCGCATCGATGAAGAAGCGCTGCGCAAGAGCTCGCAGATTCTCGAGGCCAAGCTGGCCGATTTTGGTATCCAGGGCCGCGTCGTCGAGGTGCGGCCGGGGCCTGTCATCACCACCTTCGACATCGAACCGGCGCCGGGCGTGAAGGTGAACCGCATCGTCAACCTGGCGGATGATCTGACGATGGCCTTGCGCGCCCCGGGTGTGCGCATCCTCGCCCCGGTGCCGGGCAAGGCCGTCGTCGGCATTGAGGTGGCGAACCCGAAGCGCGACGAGGTGGTGCTGCGCGAGATGGTCGAGGCGGATGCCTTTGCGCACTCGTCGTCGCTGCTGACGCTGGCGCTCGGCAAGGACACGGCCGGCACGGCCGTGATCGGCGACCTCTCGCGCATGCCCCATCTCATGATCGCCGGCGCCACCGGCAGCGGCAAATCGGTCGGCATCAACGCGATGATCATGAGCATTCTCTACAAGGCGCCGCCGCGCGACGTGCGCTTCGTCATGATCGACCTCAAGATGCTCGAGTTGTCGGTGTACGAGGACATCCCGCACCTGCTGGTGCCGGTGGTGACCGATCCCAAGCAAGCGGTCGCGGTGCTCAACAACATTGTCGAGCACATGGAGGAGCGCTACCGTTTGATGAAGCATCGCGGCGTGCGCAACATCGACGGCTACAATCGTTTGATCGAGGAGGAGCTCGACGGACATGGCGGTGCGGTGATCGAGCTGCGCGAGTTGGCGGATGGCGGCCAGGTAGATGACGACGACGCGCCCATCGCGCCGGCTCCGCGGCCAGAGCGTCTGCCGAAGCTCGTCGTCATCGTCGACGAGCTCGCCGACTTGATGATGACGATGGGCCGCAAGGTCGAAGAGCCGATCACGCGCCTGGCGCAGAAAGCGCGCGCGGCGGGGATTCACCTCATCGTCGCGACGCAGCGCCCTTCGGTCGATGTCATCACAGGCCTGATCAAAGCCAACTTCCCGTCCCGCATTTCCTTTCAAACCACCGCGCGGGTCGACTCGCGTACCATCCTCGACCACATCAGCGCCGAGCGTCTGTTGGGGCGCGGCGATATGCTGTACATGTCGTCCGGCAGCGCTCGGCTGCAGCGGCTGCATGGGCCGCTGGTTACCGAAACCGAGATCCACCGCGTCGTCGAGTTCATCAAGCGCCAGGGCACGCCGCAGTATGTCTTCAGTCTGTTGGAGGCGCCCGAGAGCGACGAGGAGGAGACGCTGGACGACGACCTCAGCGACGAGCTCTATGACCAGGCGGTGCGCCTGGTCACCGAGAGCGGGCAGGCGTCGATCTCGTGGGTGCAACGGCGCCTGCGTGTCGGCTACAACCGCGCCGCGCGCATGGTTGAACGGATGGAGCGCGAGGGCGTCGTGTCCGCGAGTGAGGGCGGTCGGCCGCGCGAGGTGTTGGCGCGGCGGATCGAGGCGGACTGATTGCAATGACTATCCTGCACCTCCTAATAACCGTGGCTTTGGCTGCGGCGACGCCGGCCATTGGCGAGCGCGCCTCGACCGAGGTGATCGTACAAAAGGTTCAAGACCGATTTGACGCCACGCAGGATTTTACCGGGTCCCTGCACCAGGAGCTGGTCATCGCCAGCGTCGGGCGTACGGTCTCGGCGGACGGGACGGTGGCGTTCAAACGGCCTGGCAAGATGCGGTGGACGCTGCAGGGGGACGACCCGCAGGTGATCGTCGCGGACGGCACGACGCTGTGGTTCTACCAGCCAGAGGAGCAACAGGTGCTGAAGGCGCCGTTCCGGGCCGCCTTTCGATCGACGACCCCGATTTCCTTCCTCACCGGCGTCGGACGGATCAGCGACGACTTCACGGCTTCGGTGGAGGAACAGGGCGAGGGCCTCTTGCAGCTCGGACTCGTGCCCCGCAAGGGTGAAGGGGATCTGGGTCGATTGCGCCTCACGGTGGAGACGGCGAACTACGACATCGTCGGGGCCGAGATCCACGACCCGCTGGGCAACGTGACCCATTTGCGCTTCTCCGATCTGAAGCGCAATCAGGGGTTGGCGGATTCGCTCTTCGAATTCACGGTGCCGCCCGGCGTCGATGTCGTCGAGGCGCCGATCGGCGACTGAATCCGCCGCGGTTCAGGTGACTGCGGCACTGGAGTGTGGAGGGGACGAGATGCCCTCGTTCGATATCGTTTCGAAAGTCGACCCGCAGGAGATCGACAACGCGGTCAACCAGACGCGCAAAGAGGTCGCGCAGCGGTACGACTTCAAGGGGAGCCAGACCGATATCGAGTGGGACGAGAAGGAGATCCGTCTGACGTCGGAGGATGACTTCCGGGTCAAGGCGGTTGTCGATGTGCTGCAGTCGAAGATGGTGCGGCGCAACGTGCCCTTGAAGGCATTGGTCTACGGCAAGGTTGAGCCGGCGGCGGGCAGTCGCGCCAAGCAGATCATCACCGTCCAGCAGGGCATCGATACCGACAAGGCGCGCGCCATCGTCAAGCTGATCAAGGATGCGAAGCTCAAGGTCCAAGCCCAGATCCAGGGCGACCAGGTTCGCGTATCGGGAAAGAAGCGCGACGACCTGCAGGATGCCATTCAGCTACTGAAGGCCGCAGATCTCGACTTGCCTCTCCAGTTCGTGAACTTCCGCGACTGAACGCCCGCGCTTTTGGGCGTGGGGCGCCGTCTAGGCGACCGCGGGTTGCAACGATTGGATCAGATCGCTCTCGGTGAATACCGACCAGCGATCACGGTACTTTGCGTATCGGCCCCGGTACGGGCGAGCGCCGGCGCCGTGGAGGCTAAAGGTTGGGCCGGAGACTGAACTGGCGGGAATGATGAAGATCTCGTCCCCTCCGGTGCGGCGCTTGGCGATGCAGATGAAGACGTCGCAGTACTTGCGATCCCAGTGCCCGTGGCGGTGAAAGTTGAAGCTCCAGCTGCGGTAGTTGTAGGCGTAGCGCTTGCCTGAGACGGTGACCGTGTGCGCGTAACGGCCTGGGAACGCCACCCGTAGGGCGACCCGGATCTCTCCGTTGACCAGGAGATCGTACCCTTTGATTCTGGGCACGTCGTCGACAGTCAACCCCATGCGGCGAAGCTGAGTGGCCACACTGGAGCGTGCGGCTTGGTGTTTTGACTGTCGGTTCATGCGGAAATAGGGCGCCAACCCCGTCTCCGCATCCTGTGAAACCCCACCCACCCGCCAGGGGCGAGCCCGTCTGATCTATAGCGTCCCCTAATAGATGTAGCAACGTTTTTCTCGTGTCATACTGCATGCAGCACATGACGTCGGCGCGAATCCCCGGCAAGCAGCGTTTCTTAGCACAACGAAGATCGCCGTTGACATCAGTCCGACTCGTGTTTAAGCTCCGCGCCCCTTCTGAGAGGAACCATGCGCAAAACGACACTCAAGAACGCCAAGGAACGTCTCTTCGAGATGAAGCGACAGATCATGCGCGAGATCAACGATGATCTGAAGCACGGTCGCGAGGGTGCCAAGGACGACGGCATGGACACCTACGATCTCGCCAGCGAAGAGCGCGACCGCGAGATCAACTTCATTCTCAACGATCGTGAGCGCGAGAAGCTGCAGTCGATCGAGGAGGCCCTGGAGCGGATCGAAGAGGGGAGCTACGGCATTTGCGAGAGCTGTGAGTCGGAGATCGCTCCGGCCCGGCTCGAGGCGATGCCTTTCACTCGACTGTGCGTGAGCTGTCAGGCGGAGCGCGAGAAGGAAGCCAAGCTGTCGCGCCGGTTTGACGACGAACGGGCTTACCGTCGGCTTGGTTCCACCGACGTCGACGAAGAAAACGCGTAAAGGCTCCAGGTCAGCGCCCGCTTTGGGTGCGGCGCGCACGATCGACCCGGCGCGCCGGGACTTGCAGCGCATCTTTGCGGCGGCCGTTCGCGCCGTCGAGCCGAGCCGCTTGGTGCGCGCTCATCTCAAGCTCCGCCAGGGCGCCTCTGTCTTGCGCGACAGCGCCGGCGAGGTCGCGCGCTGGCAGGGACGCACACTCGTCGTCGGCGCAGGCAAGGCCGCGGCGCGGATGGCGGCCGGCTGCGAAGCGGCGCTGGGCCCCTCAAACGTCTACGGCCTGGTCGTGGTACCGGAAGGCTGCGCGGTTCCGCTGCAGTCGATCCGGACTGCGACCGGTTCACACCCCAGTCCAGATGCCCGCAACGAGCGCGCCACGCGCCGCCTGTGTGGGCTGATTCGGGCTGCGGGGCCCGGGCCAATTCTCTGTCTGATCAGCGGTGGTGCGTCCAGCTTGCTCGCCTACCCGCGGCCACCGTTGAGCCTGAGGGCGGAGCAACGAATGACCGAGCTCCTGCTCGCCTCTGGTGCCGACATCCGGTCCATCAATGCGGTGCGGAAGCATCTCTCGCTTGTGAAGGGTGGCGGGCTATTGCGTTTTGCGGCGCCGCGGCCTGTCGTTACGCTGATATTATCGGACGTGATTGGCGACGATCCGAGCGTGATCGGCTCGGGACCGACCACGCCGGATCCGACGACTTTTGACATGGCTGCCGAGGCTATCGCTCGAGCAGGGATTGGTGATCGCATCCCGCGCTCAGTTCGCAGGCTGATCGACAGGGGCATGCACGGCGTCATAGCTGACACTTTGAAGCCGGATGATCCGCAGGCGGCCGGGGCATTCACTGTCGTGGTCGGGTCGAACCAAACCGCTCTGGCGGCAGCCGCACGGGAGGCGCGCAGGCTTGGCTATGGTCCCGTCGTGCTTCCGGCCCCATTGGCGGGCGATACGACCCGGTGCGCCCGCGCATGGGCCGCGATGGTGTTGGCCGAAGTCCAACGCAAGGCCCCGAAGCGTTGCTGCGTGATAGCGGGTGGCGAAACGACTGTCAGGTTGCGGGGTCGAGGCAGAGGGGGCCGCAACCAGGAGTTTGCACTTGCAGCCGCGATGGCTCTGAAATCGCTGCCGATTGCGATTCTGAGCGCCGGCACCGATGGCATCGACGGCCCAACAGACGCGGCAGGGGCATTCGCCGACGGGACGACAATACGGCGTGGCGCCGGTCTCGGGATGAATGCCGGAGCTTGGCTGCGCGACAATGATTCGTATACCTACTTCGATACCCTCGGCGATCTCATACGATGCGGTCCCACAGGCACGAACGTTATGGACATCAAGCTTGCCGTGGGCCCTACTTCCGCACTCGGAACCCCTGTGGTACAGGCTTGATGGCGTGCAAACGGGCTTCTTATCGGAACTTTTCGTCTCCTTTCAAGGCGAGGGCGTGCATGCGGGTCGCCGCCACCTGTTCATCCGGATGGCGGGCTGCAACCTCCGTTGTCGCTATTGTGACACGCCTCACAGCCTCGAGCGTGTGCCGAGTTTTCGCGTACACAGGGCTGGTGGGGCAGCGGCGGACCATGCCAATCCGGTCCGTGTCGCCGATCTGATCGATTGCCTCGATTCCCTGATTGCCCAGCAAGGGCCTATCGATGGCGTCGCTCTGACCGGAGGCGAGCCGCTGCTGCAAGCCTCATTCTTGGCGGAGCTTCTCGCCGAAGGAACTCTGCCACACCCCCGTCTGCTGGAGACCAACGGCATGCTGCCAGAGCGGTTGGAGGCGGTATTGCCTTACATTGATGTCGTCAGCATGGACATCAAGATCCCGTCGAATACGGGGGAGCCCGAGTTCTGGGACGCCCATGCTCGTTTTCTGCGCCTGGCACACCCCAAGGTCTACGTGAAGATCCTCGTCGACTCCGGCACGCTACCAGCGGAAGTTGCGCGCGCCGCCGACCTCGTGCAGGAAAGTGCACCCGGAGCACCCGTGTTCTTGCAACCGATCACGGACACCGTGGGGCGCGTAGACGTCAATCAGGCCACACTCGGCGGGTTCTATGCGACCGCTCGCCGTTCGCTGGCCGATGTCCGCGTTCTCCCCCAAACGCATAAGATGCTTGGAATTCAATGACATGTCTCAGCCGGCTAAGGACCTACAGATTTTCCAATTACTTGCGGGTACGATTGGTGCCAGGCATCGCGGCAGTGCGGATTGTACAGAGACAGTCCATTCTGTCCAGATTTTCCTTGACATGGTTGGCACGAATGATGTATGCCGTTTGTGATTGTGTTCTAAAATGGAAGGAGCAGGTGGGTGCGGGTGACAGGAAGCTGAATCGCGCACCGCGGTGAAATGGCGGCCTACACGCAGCTCTCCAAGAAGGAGGCGGTTGAGATCGCGGCGGATTATGGTCTGCCCAAGGTCTTGGCCGTGCGCCCAGTGCGTGAAGGCTCGATCAATACCCATTACATCCTGGAGACGGCGCGGGGCAAGTTCCTCGTCAAGATCGACGAGGTGAAGAGCGAAATCGAGGTCAAGCGCGAGCTCGATCTGCTCCTCTTCCTGCGCAAGCACGGGTTCCCGTGTCCGGGCCCTTTGACGGACCGGCGCGGACGGCATTGCCGCGATTGGCTGGGCAAGCAGTTGTCGGTGTATCGCCACCTGGACGGTCACGTCCTGGTCCCCGAATCGCTGCACGCGGCCCACCTGGAGAACGTCGGCCGTGTGCTCGCCGACCTCCACCTGGTCAGTAAAGCATACAAAAAGGGTGTCGAGAGCCGCTTCAGTTTCGAGCGGGTTGGCGAGATCTACGCCGGTGTGCGCGGCCGGCTGCCCCACTACCTGAAGAAGATTGTGCGCACCCTGGATGAAGAGCACGAGTACCTGCAGAACTACCTGGAGTGCAAGCTGCCCAAGGGCATTATTCACGGCGACCTGTTCGCCGACAACGTGCTCTTCAAAGGCGAGAAGGTGATCGCCGTTCTCGACTTCGAAGCGGCGGGGCGCGGCAAGTTCATCTTCGACCTCGCGACCGCGGTCAATTCACTGTGCTTTGAGCGCGGTCGCTATGCGTTGAAACGGTTCGAATCGCTGATCACCGGGTACGAAGTACTGCGCACGTTGTCGCTCGCGGAGTGGGACGCGTTCCCCAACGAGCTGCGCTTCTCGGCGTTTCGCTTCACGGTCACCCGCTTGCGCGATTTCTTTCTCAATCCGGTCGACAAGCGACAGCGTATCAACAAGGACTTCCAGGACTTCTACGAACGCCTTCTGATCCTGCGCCGTGAACGCGACGGCGGCATGGAAGCCATGCTCATGGCCATGGCCACCGGGTACGACTACCGAAAGTATCAGAAGGTGAAGGCCGTCGAGCGCCGCAGTCGTTGAACGTCCCCATCCCTGTTGTGCCTCGCTCGCGATTGGCTACAATCGCGCCCATGCCTGACGATCCGATGCTGGAACATGTGAGGGCCATCCTCGAGCAAATGGGCGAGGACCCTGACCGTGAAGGGCTGATCAAGACGCCCGACCGGGTGGCCAAGGCACTCCGCTTCATGACCAAGGGGTATGCGGAGGATCCCAAAGCGGTCATCAACGGCGCGCTCTTCACCGAAGACTACCAGGAGATGATTGTCCTTAAAGACTTGGACTTCTTCTCCATGTGCGAACACCACATCCTGCCGTTCTATGGCAAGGCCCACGTCGCCTACATCCCAAACCAGCGCATCGTCGGCATCAGCAAGCTGGCCCGACTGGTCGAGGTCTATGCGCGCCGGCTGCAGGTGCAGGAGCGCATGACGACGCAAATCGCCAACATCCTCATGGAGCAATTGGACCCGTTGGGGGTGGCCGTGGTGCTGCAGGCCGAGCATCTGTGCATGCGCATGCGGGGGGTGGAGAAGCAGAACTCCGTCGTGGTCACCAGCGCCAACCTGGGTGTCTTTCGCACCAATCAGGAGACCCGCCAGGAGTTTATGACCCTGGTGCACAGTGGTCTGCGCCGGTGACCGCTGCGATCGACGGTCGTGGCGACCGGTTCATTGACAGCCCACAGGCAATCGGATAATCCAAAACTCTCATCGGTTTGGTCCTGCACGACTGGCGCGGCGTGGAACTGACCACGGGGGAGTGCTGACCAGAAATGGCCGACCGCCTGGGCCTCTGGTAGGACGAGGTTCAGGCTTTTTTTTGTCATCTGCGTGAGGTTTCCGTGATCAAGCAGCTTTTGCTCGCGCCAGGCCCGACGCCGGTTCCTGCCCGGATTCGGCTCGCTATGGCGCAACCCATGTTCCACCATCGCACGCCGCAGTTCAGCGCCATCTTCGCCGAGGTGCGCTCCGGACTGCAGGCGCTGTTCAAGACCAAGCAGGACGTTCTGATGCTTGCCGCGTCGGGCACTGGCGCCATGGAGGCCGCAGTGGCGAACTGCTTTGCCCCCGGCGAAGAGGTGCTGGTCGTCAACGGCGGTAAGTTCGGTGAACGTTGGCTCAAGCTGTGCGACGCCTTCGGAGTGAAAGCCGTCGAGCTGCGGGTCGAGTGGGGACGTGCCGTGCGGGCCGAGGACGTCGAGGCGGCGCTGAAGGCCAACCCGAACATCCGCGGGGTCCTGGTGCAGGCGAGTGAAACTTCGACGACCGCCGTTCACCCCATTCAGCAGTTGGCGGCCGTCACGCGCGGGCGCGACGTGCTGCTGGTCGTCGACGGCATCACGGCGGTCGGTGTGTACGACCTGCCGATGGACGCCTGGGGAATCGACGTGCTCATCACCGGTTCGCAGAAGGCGCTGATGCTGCCGCCCGGTCTGGCACTGATCGCGCTGAGCGAACGCGCCTGGGGCCGAGTCGCAAAGACCTGCCAACCGCGTTTCTACTTCGACTTGCCGCGCGAGCGCAGCAATCAAGCGAAGAACACCACCGCGTACACGCCGGCGATTTCGCTTGTCATCGGTCTGCGCGAGGCACTCGCCATGATGCAGGAAGAGGGCCTCGACAACGTGTTCGCGCGCCACGCGCGGCTGGCCAGCGCCACGCGCGCGGCGGCGCTGGCCCTCGGGTGCCGTCTGGTGGCGCCGGACAATCCGAGCCCCGCCACGACGGGCGTGTTTGTTCCCGAGGGGATCGATGGGAGCAAGCTCTTCGCCTACCTGCGCGACCGGATGCTCGTGACGTTCGCAGGCGGACAGGATCAGCTCAAAGGTCGTATCGTGCGCATCGCCCACCTCGGCTACATGGGCGCCTTCGATATCATCTCGGCCATCGCCGCCTTCGAGATGGTGCTGCGCCATTTCGGCCACCCGGTCGAGCTCGGCTGCGGGGTCGGTGCCGCCGAAGCAGAGCTGATGGCGGCTCTGCCCGCGTGAGAACCACGACCGTGCTGCGGATTTCAGTTACCGACGAGCTCGCCCCCGAAGGCATGGCGGTCCTGCAGCGAGCCCGCGAGCAGTACCCGGAGCTCGAGATCGACGAATCCGTCGGATTGAGCCCGGAACAACTGCTGGCCCACGTGCGCGACACCGATGCCCTCATCATCCGCAGCTCGACGCGCGTGACCGCGGCGGTCATCGCGGCTGCGCCCCGGCTGCGCGTCATCGGCCGCGCCGGTATCGGGGTCGACAACATCGACGTCCCGGCGGCGACGCAACGCGGCATCGCGGTGATGAACACGCCGGGCGGCAACAACGTCACCACCGCCGAGCACGCGATCAGCATGATGCTCGCCCTGGCGCGTTCCATTCCACAGGCGACCGCTTCGATGCGCGCCGGCAAGTGGCAGAAGTCGCGCTTCACCGGCGTAGAAATCTCGAACAAGGTGCTCGGCATCGTCGGCCTCGGCAACATCGGCCGCCTGGTCGCCGATCGCGCGCAGGGCCTGCACATGAAGGTCATTGCCTACGACCCGTTCCTGACCAAGGAACGGGCGCAGGAGCTGGCCGTGGAGCTGGTCGATCTCGACACGCTGTTCGGCAAGGCGGATTTCATCTCCGTGCATGTGCCCCTGCTGCCCGAAACGCGCAATCTGATCGATGCCGCCGCGCTGGCGAAGATGAAACCCACCGCGCGCCTGATCAACTGTGCGCGCGGCGGCATCGTGAACGAAACGGCACTCGCCGAAGCCCTGCAAGCCGGCCGCCTTGCCGGCGCGGCCCTCGACGTGTTCGAGAAGGAGCCGCCGCCGCCCGACCACCCGCTGCTCCAGCTCGACCGCGTCATCTGCACACCGCACCTCGGTGCGGCCACCGAGGAAGCCCAGGTCAACGTCTCGGTCGCGATCGCGGAGCAGGTGGTCGACTTCCTGCTGCGCAACGAGATCCGCGACGCGGTCAACGTTCCGTCGGTCAGCGCCGAGCTTCTCGAGGTCCTCGGGCCGTATCTGATCCTCGGCGAGAAGCTCGGTAGCCTGCAGGCGCAGTTACTCAAGGAAGCGCCGCAAGAGCTGCGCATCGAGTACGCCGGCGAGGTGGCCGAGGTGGGCGTACAGCCGGTCACGCTCGCGGTGCTGCGCGGCTTGCTCAATCGCCTCATGGAATCGCACGCGGTCAATTACGTCAACGCACCGCACATCGCCCGCGAACGCGGCTTGCGCGTCGTCGAGTCGAAGACCACGCAGCCGAAGGGATACCTCAACCTCATCACCGTGCAGGTCAAGACGGCTGGCGGGACGGTCGAGGTCGCCGGGTCGGTCTTCGGGCGCGGCGTGATCCGGCTGGTGAAGATCAACGACTTCTATCTCGAGGCCGCACCCGAGGGGTTCATCTTGATGCTCCACAACCGCGACATGCCGGGCGTGGTCGGTGCCGTAGGCACGCTCCTCGGCGAAGCGGGCATCAACATCGCCGGGCTGCAGCTCGGGCGCGAAAAAGTCGGGGGTATGGCGATCTCGCTCGTGCACGTCGACGAGCGCATTCCACCGCCGGTGCTCGACCGGCTGCGCATGTTGCCCAACATCGTGTCCGCCGGTCTCCTCGAGCTATGAGCGGCGGACCGCCGTGCGGCGCGCGCGCCACACGCATTTCTCCAGGCAGGTAACCATATGTCAGCGGTCGTGGTCGTGGGCGTCCAGTGGGGCGACGAGGGCAAAGGCAAGGTCGTCGACATTCTGGCCGAGCATGCGGACATCGTCGTCCGCTACCAGGGCGGCAACAATGCCGGCCACACGCTGGTGGTCGATGAACGCAAAACGGTGCTGCATCTGGTGCCTTCCGGCGTCCTCCATGCGGGCACCGTGTGCGTGATCGGCAACGGTGTCGTCGTCGATCCGCGCGCGCTACTCGACGAGATCGAAGCACTGCGCGCGCGCGGCTATCTCCAGGATCCGAGCCTGCTCAAGATCAGCGACCGCGCCCACCTGATCATGCCCTACCACCGCGCCATCGATCAGGCGCGCGAGCGGTTGCGTGGCGAGGGGCGCATCGGGACGACGGGCCGCGGCATCGGCCCGACGTACGAGGACAAGATGGCGCGCATCGGCATCCGCTTCGCCGACTTCCTCGACGCGCATACCTTTGCGGACGTGCTGCGCGCGACGATCGAAGAAAAGAACCTCTACCTGCGCACCATCCTGAAGGAACGCGCGCTCGACTACGCGAGCATCCTCGCCGAATACACCGAACTGCGCGATCGCCTCGCCCCGCATGTGATCGACGCCGGGGTGTATCTCGACCGCGCCCTCGCGACGGGATCCCGCGTGCTCTTCGAGGGTGGCCAGGGCACCTTGCTCGATGTCGACCACGGCACGTATCCGTACGTGACGTCCTCCAACACCGTCTCCGGGGCGGTGTGCACCGGGGCCGGCATCGCGCCGAATCGCATCACCAGCGTGGTCGGCATCACCAAGGCGTACACCACGCGCGTCGGCAGCGGGCCGTTCCCGACCGAGCTGAACGACGATCTCGGGCGCAAGTTGCGCGAGGACGGCGAGGAGTACGGCGCCACCACCGGCCGGCCGCGGCGCTGCGGCTGGTTCGACGCCGTCGTTGCCCGGCACTCCGTGCGGCTGAACGGTCTGACCGGGTTGGCGATCACCAAGCTCGATGTCCTCACGGGCTTCAATCCGATTCGCGTCTGCGTCGCCTATGAATGCGAGGGGCGCCGCATCGAGGACTTCCCCGCCAGCGGTTGGGTGCTGAACAACGTCACCCCGATCTATGAAGATCTGCCCGGCTGGGATGAGCCGCTCTGTGAGGCGCGCACGCTGGACGATCTCCCCCTCAACGCGCGGCGCTATGTCAGCAGCCTTGAAGAGCTCACGGCCACGCCGGCCGCGATGGTGTCCGTCGGCGCGCGCCGACAGGACACCATCATTCTGCGCAACGCGTTCAACCGCTGACCCGCCGCGTCACCCTTCTTGACCGGCGCGGTCGTTGACGAGCATGAAGATCGGCGCGCCCGTCAGCCCCGAGCTGAGCACCACCGCGCTGGCCAGCAGTCCCAGCGCTATGGCCGGCTCGCGCGCGACGTGGACCTGCCCGAGAAAATACACGTAGAGGAACTCGCGCACGCCGACGCCGCTGAAGCTGACCGGCACCATGCCGAGCAGGTTCACGATCGGCACGAACACGAAGAAGTATGGCCAGGACACCTCCAGGTCCAACGCCCAGGCCAGCGCCACCTGCGTCGCGATCTGCAGGATGTGAAACACCACCGCCACGACAAACGACGTGGCCAGCAAGCGATGATCCTTCCAGTAGGGGATCAGGTCACGCTCGACGAGCGTGCGCCAGCGGCTTTCGGGCGGCAACAGCCGCACGACGAGCAACGGTCCCCAGAGCCAGCCCGCCGCCGTGAGCGGCGGCACGAGCCAGGCGGCCCAACGCGCCAGGCGCGGGAGTGGATACTGCGGAAAGAGCAGGATGGCGGCGGCGCCTACCCAAACCAACGCCACCAAGCCAATGCCGCGATCGGCGAGCACGGTCGTCAACGCCAAGGCGCGGCGCTGGCCGCGCGCGAGGTAGAGGGCGCGGCCAATGTCGCCCGCGACCGTGCTCGGCGCAAAGAGGTTCAAGTACATGCCGCTGAAATAGTAGAGGAAGAAGGCGCGGAACGGCTCGGTGAATCCCACCGGGCGCGCCAACAGCGACCAGCGCAGGGCGCTCAGGACCTGGCTCAGAAGGTAGCCGCCAAAGGCGAGCAGCAGCCAACCAGGGCTCGCCGCTGCGAGCGCCCGGCGCAGGTCGCCCAGATCGGTCTCGTACGAGAGCAACGCCAGCAGCGCTACACTCAGTCCGAGCTTGACCCATCGCGAGGAGAAAGCGGACCGCAGACGTTTCACGCGCCCTTCACCACCCGAGCGCCTGGCCGCCCTTGCGCGGATCGGCCGCCCCGTCGAGCTCACCAGTGGATGACCGGCGCACGAGCTGCACGGCACCGACCTCTGGCCATTCCACGGTGCGGTGCCCGAGCCGGCTCAGTGCGCCGCGCACACCGACCCCAAGGCCGGGCTCGACCATCAGGGTCGCCGGCTGCCACTGATGGTGCACGCGCGGAGCGGCGACGGCGGCCGCCGCGTCATCCCCGAAGACCAAGGTGTTCAACAACACCTGCAGCGTGCCCGAGATGATGAACGGTCCGCCCGAGCCGCCAGCCACGGCCGCCACCTCACCGCCGCGTGTGACGATCGTCGGGGTCATGCTGCTGAGCGGACGCTTGTGCGGTGCGACCGCGTTGGCTTCGGAACCGATCAGACCAAAGACGTTGGGCACGCCGGGTTGCACGGAGAAGTCATCCATCGTGTTGTTGAGCACGATTCCGGTCCCCGACGCCACGACGAGTGACCCGAACGAGGTGTTGATGCTGGTCGTACACGCGACGGCGTTTCCCTGCGCATCGACGACCGATAGATGCGCCGTGCCGTCATCGCGCGGCACCGCACCGGCGCCGTAGAAGGATGGCGAAAAGGTTGCCGCGGCGCTCAGGCGGTGGCGCAAGCGCGTAGCGCGCGCCGACGATAGCAGGCGCGCCAGAGGCACGGTGACAATATCGGGATCGCCGTAAAACGACGCGCGATCGGCGAACGCAAACTGCATGGATTCGGCGAGCAGGTGCAAGTACGTGGCCGAGTTGTGCTGCAACGCGGCGAGGTCGTCGCCTCGAATGGTGTTGAGGACCTGCACCAGGACGCCGCCGCCAGAGCTCGGCGGGGGCATGCTGTGGACGTCGTAGGGCCCCAGGTGCCCGTTGACCGGCGTGCGCCACTTCGAACGGTACGAGCGCAGGTCGGCCGTGTCGACGATTCCGCCGGCGACGTGCACACTGCGCGCGATGGCCTCCGCCACCGGCCCTTCATAAAAGGCGCGCGCGCCGTCGCGGGCGATGCGCTCGAGAGTCGCGGCGAGGTCGGGCTGCCGCAGCTGATCGCCGGATCGCAGTGGCGTGCCGTCGCGGCGCAGCAGCAGCGCCGCCAACTCGGGCCGGGCTCGAATGCGATCCTGTTGCTCCGCGATTTTCTCCGCGAGATGCGGCTCGACGGCAAAGCCGTCGCGCGCGTGGCGAATGGCCGGTGCGGCCACTTCACTCCAGGACATCGTGCCGAACCGCCGCAAGGCCGCATCGAGCCCGGCCACTTCCCCCGGCACGGCCACGGCGAGTCCGCCGTACAGCGATAGCGAGGGATCGACCTTCCCGTCGCGCACGAACATGTCGCGCCCTGCCGCCGCTGGAGCCGTCTCGCGGTAGTCGAGTGCGTGCACGGCGCGCTGGCGGTGGTTGAAGACCACCATGAAACCGCCACCGCCGAGTCCACACGAGGTCGGATTCACCACCCCCAGCACCAGCGACGTGGCGACGGCCGCGTCGACCGCGTTGCCCCCAGCGCGCAGGATATCGATCCCCGCCTGCGAGGCGAGCCGGTGCTCGGCAGCGACCATCCCATGTGGCCCGTGCGCGGCACGGGCGTGCGAGGCAGTCGCCGCCGCCACGAGACTCATCAGAACCAGGCGGCGCATCCGACGCTTCTAGTTGGCGCGGCGGCGGCGGGCAAGGCGCGGCGATTTTGGGCGGCAGGCGATTGTGTTAGGGTTTATCTCGTGCCGACGCCCGCAGCGCAGTCTCCTATTCCGGCGGATGAGTTCGGAGAGAAGGAGTTCTATCTCGACGAATTTCGCACGCACACGTTGTGCTTCGCCGTCCGGCTCACCGACTGCGAGCGCGCGGGATTCGAGGTCCTCGGCGAAATCGCGCGCGAGCTGATTGCTAACGAAACCCGCGTCATCATCCTCCTCGGCGTGCCCGCGCCCCCCGACGCGCGTGCCTGCCTGCAGCGCGCCCGCCGCCAACTACAGCGGCTGGTCCTCGCAGAAGAGACTGCGGCGCGTTTTCCAGCCGTGCGCGGCCGCCCGACCCTCACCGAGTCGTTCGTCGATCTGACGGCGGACCATGCCCCAGACTTGACGAGCAAGCTCGAGGCAGTCTGGCACACTTTGCGCGCGCGCCCGCTGCTGGTCGGCGCGGTGGAGGATGCCGCACTGGTCGATTCGGCACAGCGACTGTGCGGGCGCCTGCGGGTGCACAAGCTCGTCATCGTCGAACCCCTCGGCGGTTTGTCGTCCCCCGAGACTGGCCAACTGTCCTTCATGGACGACGCCATGTTGAGCGCCGCGCTACACGCCGGCGAAGCCGAATGGGCCGGTCTGGCGCGGCGCCGAACCACCCTCGAGGAGATCGGCGCGGCGCTGCGCGGCGGCGTCCACTCGGTCAACCTGTGCTCACTCGACGGGTTGGCGCGCGAGCTGTACACCTACGAGGGATCGGGCACGCTGTTCACGCTCGAAGACTATTGTCGCATCGAACGGCTGGGCATCGACGACTTCGAGGAGGTCGAGCGGCTGCTGGCCCGTGGTCAGCGCGAGGGCTACTTGAAGATTCGCGGCGCGAAGGAAACGGCGCGCATTCTTCTCAATGGCTATGGCGCCACCATCGGCGCGCATCACCTCGCCGGCGTGTGCGCGCTGGAGACCGAGTCCTACGAGGCCGACCAGGTCGGCGAGATCGTCGGCCTCTACACCATCACGCGCTTCAAGGGCGAAGGCGTCGGTGGGCGGCTGGTGGCGCGCCTGCTGGCAGACGCCGATGCGAACGGCTTGCGCTACGTCTTTGCCTGTACCGTCGAGCCGCGCGCGCAGGCGTTCTTCGAACGACATGGGTTCCGCCTGGTGTCGCCGTCCGACGTGCCGGCGGCGAAGTGGGTGGGCTACGACGCGGCGCGGCGGGCGCGCCTGAAAGTGTACCGTCGCGATTGCCAGCCGCACGAGGCGGCGAAAGTCGCGGGGTGACGGTCGAGACCCATGTCCCGCTTCTCCAAGATCCTGGGAATGGTACTGCTCGGCGCCGGCCTTGCGGCCGTGGTCGGGTTCTCGACCTTCGCCCTGCGCGACGAGCGCTTCGATAAGGCCGCCCTGCTGCGCGATCGCAATCCCGGCAACGTCATGTACGAAGGGCAGTACTTCGCCGCCTTCACGCTGCATGTGTTCCTCATCGCCGGGGCCGTATGCGGTGCCCTGCTCGCGATCAACGGCACCACGCTGCTGCTCGTCGGACGGCTCGCGGCGCGCCAGGTGGCGAGCGAGCCACCCCGAGGTGACACGTGACGCTGCGCATCGACCACGTCGGGATCCTGGTCGAGGACCTCGAGGCCGCGCTGCGTTTCTACACCGAGACACTCGGGCTGTCCGCCGGCCCTATTCAAACCCGCGACGATCCGCCCATTCGGCGCGTCTGCATCGCCGTCGGCGATGCCGAGCTCGAGCTCATCGAGGCGCGCGACCCCGAGCAGACGATGATGCAGTTCATGCCGCACCGCCATCCCGGCATCTATCACGTCGCCCTGCGGGTCGACGACGTGGACGCGGAGGCGGCGCGCTTGCGCGCGGCCGGTGTGCCGCTGGTCAATGGCCTGCGCGAGGGCGAGGACATGCGCGTGCAGTACCTCCACCCGGACGCCGCGCACGGCACGATGATCGAGCTCGTCTCGCGCAAGCGCTGACCAGACGAGCCCCCGCCCCATCCGAGGCCATCTTTCTTGAGCCTGTCTTCGCCTTGTTTTCGCCTTGCGAAAGAGGTAAGGCTTGGAGAACAGGAGGCGAAAATGGACACCATGGTCGGGCAGTGGGAAATCGAAGGAATGACCCGCATTCCGCTCTTGGGAGATGTGGCGGCGGGGCAGCCGTTGGATGTCTTCTCCGTCGAGGAGAGCCTGGATGTGCCGGAGTCGCTCTGGAATGGGCGCAAGGTGTTTGCCCTGCGCGTGCGCGGGCAGTCGATGGTCGAGGCGGGAATTCGCGACGGCGATTACCTGATCGTCGAACCGTGTGCCACGGCGGATAACGGCCGCACCGTGGTGGCGGAGGTCGACGGTCGGGTCACCGTAAAGAAGTTGTACCGCGAGGCCGGCGGGCAGATTCGCCTGCAGCCGGCGAACGCCGAGATGCTGCCCCTGGTGGTGCGCGGCGAGCAGGTGCGGATCCTCGGGGCCGTAGTGGGTGTGCTGCGCAAGTACGGCTTCAGCCGCGCTGGCGAGGCGAAGGCCCGGCGCACCGAATCGCCCACGCCGCCGCGGCTCCCAACGAAGCCGGAACGGCGGCCCCCGGCTGACGACACTACGCTCGATCTGGGGCTCAATGCCATCGATGCCCATTTGACGCGTTCGAAAGGCGTGCTCGACGACCCGCAGGGGCGGCTCGGCGATCGCGACCGGGCGCGCATGGTCGAGCTGGTGCGCGATCTCCAGGCGCTGCGCGATTGGTGCGCGCGCACCAGTAAGCCCAGTCTGCGGCGCGCCCTGATCCAAGACGCCAGTCGGGTCATGCAGCGCCTGGACCGCTTTCTCGCGGCGCGCGCGTTGACGCTGCCCGATCTGATCCTGCACTGACGGCGGGTGCCGCGCGACGTGGCCAGCGCAAGCGGCAGGTGGTAGCTTCGGGCGGTGATCCTGCCCCTGGGCGACGAGCCGAACCCGCGCGGTATCCCGTTTGTCACCTACGCGCTGCTGGCACTCAATGTTGGCGCCTACTTGCTGATTGCGCTGCCGCTGAGCGGGGTGGCGCCCGATCCAGCGGACCCGGCCCTCGCCGAGTACCTCAACCTGGTGGCGCGCGCGCTGCCGCGGCCCGTGGGCTTCGAGGAGATTCTCGCCCAGACCTCGGCTTACGATTTGTTCGTCTTCCACCACGGCTTCCGACCGATAGCACCGAGCATCGCCGATCTGTTCTTCTCGCTGTTCTTGCACGCTGGCTTCGCGCACCTGGCCGGCAACATGCTGTTCCTCTGGATCTACGGCGACAACGTCGAGCACCGTCTTGGCTCGTTGCGCTACGCCGCGGCCTATCTCGCGACCGGCGTCGCGGCGACGCTGTTCCACACCGTCTTTGCGCCGAACTCGCCGTTGCCCCTGGTCGGTGCTTCGGGCGCCATCTCGGGTGTGCTGGGATTCTACTTCCTGTGGTTTCCGCGCAACCAGGTGCGCCTGCTGTTCTTCTTCTTTCCATTCATGGTCGATGTCATCACCGTGCCGGCGCGGCTGCTGCTCGGCTTCTACGTGGTGGCCGACAACCTCTTGCCCTTTCTCCTTGCGCGCGGCGATGGTGGGGTCGCGCACGGGGCTCACATCGGAGGGTTCTTCGCCGGCTTGACCATCGCGTGGTGGATGGATCGGCGCCTGGTGGCGGCGCGTCCGTCGGAGTTCCGGCCCGGCGTCGGCGGCCCACCCCCGGCGGCCGCGCCGGCGCAGGACCTGCGCGAGATGCTCGCCGCCGGTCGCTTTGCCGAGGCGGCAGCCGCGTACTTCGCAATGCCCCCCGAGGCGACCCGGGCGCTGCTGGCGCCCGCGGAGTTGTTGGCGCTGGCTGATTGGCTGCACCGCAACGGACACGACCGCGCCGCGTTGACGGTCTACCTCCGCGTATTGCGCGCCTACCCGCACGAGGCGGGCGCCGCCGAGGCGCACTACGGCGCGGGCGTCTTGCAGCTCGAGTCGTTCGGCCAGGCGACGGCGGCGTATCAGCATTTTCTCGACGCGTTGGACCTCGACCCGTCACCGGAGCTGGCGGCGCGCATCCGCACCGCGCTGGCGGAATTGACCGCGCGCCAGAAGCAGCCGTTCGGGCGCCGGGCGCTGCACTGAGCCTCGCACCGCGTGGCTTGTGAGCCCGACGTCATTCGACTAGAAGTCGCGCCACCGCAGGCCGGAGAGGATCGAAGCATGGGCAAGCTGAACGGACAGTTCGCGTTGGTCACCGGCGCATCGCGCGGGATCGGCCGCGGCATTGCGCTCGAGCTCGCCCGCGAAGGTGCCAACGTGGCTGTGAACTACCGGCGCGACGAAGCGGCGGCGCGGGCGACCGCGGACGCCATCCGAGCATGCGGCGTGGAGGCGATGACCGTGCAGGCCGACGTGGCCGAGTGGCCGGCCGTGCAGCGCATGGCCGAACAGGTGTTGGCTCAATTTGGTCAGCTCGACATCGTCGTCGCCAACTCCGGGGTCGCCTCGCGCGTGCAGTCGGTCTGGGACATGGACGTCGAGCACTGGCACAAGGTGATCGGCGTCGACCTGCACGGCGCCTTCTACACGTGCAAGGCGACGGCGAAACACCTCGTCGACCGCGGTCGCGGTACGATTATCCTGATCTCGTCCGTGGGAGCGGATATGTGCGGGCCGCTGGGTGCGCCGTACTACGTCGCCAAGGCGGGCGTGAACGCGCTGACCAAGACGCTGGCGCGCGAGTGCGCACCCGCCGGTGTGCGGGTGAACTGCATCGCGCCCGGTCTGATCGAGACCGACATGGGCGAACGGATGATCAAGTTCTACGGCGACGCGTTGATGAGCAGCATCCCGCTCGGCCGCGCCGGTCGCCCGGAGGATATCGGACGAGCGGCCGTCTACCTGGCCAGCGACGACGCCAGCTTCATCACCGGAAAGATCCTGCGCGTCGATGGCGGGGCGTGGATGTGAGTGGCCTCGGGGGTGGGGAATGCAGCGGGAGCTGACGGTCTCGACGCGCCACCCGAATGAGGTCCTCGACCTCACCGCGCAGGTGGCGGCGATTGTGGCTGAATCGGGAGTGGCCGAAGGGCTGTGCTGCGTCTACGTCCCACACGCGACCGCGGCGGTGGTGATCAACGAGAACGACGACCCCAACATTGGGGTCGATTTGCTCGAGGCGTTGAGTCGGTTGGTTCCGGAAGGCGTGTGGCGCCACGACAAGATCGATCACAACGGGGCGGCGCACATCAAGGCGGCGCTGCTGGGGCCGAGCGAGACGGTCCCGGTGCGCGACAGCCGCCTGTTGCTCGGGACCTGGCAGGCGATCATGTTGGTCGACCTCGATGGGCCGAAGCAGCGCCGCGTCGTGGTGACGGTTCGCTGAGGCTAGCGTCGCGCCGAGCGGGCGTTGACCGCGGCGGGCTGCTCGTCGATCGTGACGCCGGTTGCACTGAGCGCCGGCAGCGCGCGCGCGTCGCCAATTGCGTCGAACTCGAGCACGACCAGCGCGCCGCCATTGCCCTTGATTGGCTCGGCGCTGGCGAGCGCCAGCCCAAGCTGTCCGGCCGAGCCGCCATCGAGGCTCAGCACTGCCTGCTGGGCGGGCTTGCGCCGGATGGCGTCGACGAAACGCAGCTGCGTGGCGTCGTACGTGATGCGAGCATCGAGCGCGTTGAAGGTCGATGACGCCCGCACGTAGAGCGGGACGCGAACCCGGCCAGCGCTGGAGCGCACCGGCCGGCCGACGCGAAGGACCGGCTCGTCGCCGCCGCGCACCGCGCTGGCAGTCTGCCCGGCCGTGGTCGGGCGCCAGTTGCCGGTGCAATCGCCGAAGAGCAGTGCGTTGAAGTTCTGATCGGCGGCTTCCGCGGCCAGGGGGTCCAACATGATCTTGCCGAGCTGGCACGAATCACCGCTGAGGCCGGGCTGAACCAGCTGCTGGTTCGCCGTGCTCTCCTGCGGTGACGGCACAAAGGCCCAGTCCGAATTACAGGCGTCAGCGATCGGCAGACGCGGGAGCGCGCCGACACTGAACTGCAGGATGCGCGCGGCGTCGAGCGAGCTCACTCGCCCGTCACCGGTGACATCGCAGGCGACCTGCTGCATGGCGCTGAAGGTCCGGAAGCCGACCACCGCCTGCAACACGTAGGCGGCATCGAGGGAGGTGACGGCCCGGTCGTCTTGCGCGTGTCTTTCAGGGGCCACTTCCCAGCTGCCTGAGTCCACGGCTGTGAACGCGTAAGCGCCGCTCTCCGAGGTCAGCGTGCTCTCATCGGTCGAGCCGTGCAGACGCACGGTCACATCGGGCACACCCTGGCTGTTGCTGTAGTAGCGAATCCGGCCGTTGATGGCGTGGTTCGGCATGTCGGTCGTGGGCGTCGCGGTCGGCGACTCCGTGTGCGTCGCTGTCGGCGGTACGGTGAACGTGGCCGTCGGTGGCACGGTGTTGGTCGCGGTGGGCGGCGCAGTGAACGTGGCGGTCGGCGGGACCGTGCGGGTCGCGGTCGCCGGCACCGTCTTGGTGAAGGTCGGCGTGCGGGTCGGAGTCTGCGTGGCCGGCGCGGCGGTCGCGGTCGGTGTGCGTGTGGGAGTCGGCGTCGATGTCGGCGTCGCGGTGCGGGTTGCGGTGTTGGTCGGCGTCGACGTGGACGTCCGCGTCCATGTCGGTGTGGCGGTATTCTGCGGAGTGGGGGTGGCGGTGAACGTCACCGTTGGAGCGGTGCTACCGGGGTAGATGAACTGGGCGGCGCTGGTGTCGTCGGCCTTCAAGCTCGCGCAACGGCCGTCGAAGTGGGCCGTGGCGGACATGGTCGCCGTGAGGTCCGTCGCGTGGCCAAGGCCGATCGTGTGGCCGAGCTCGTGCGTCGCCACCTCGGACAGATTGCACTGATTCCATCCCGGGCAGTTGGACCAACCGTTGTTGAAGGTGACCTTGCCGACGCGGATGCGCTTGAACGTTGTCCCGTTCACGTTCGTCGTCTCGCTCGACGTGCAGTAGCCGCCGATGGCGAGCACGCCGCCGCAGTTGGCGGGATCGGTGATCTCGTTGAAGGGATCGTTGAAGGTGATGCGGTTGCCGCCGCTGCACCCCGCATACGCCATCGGCTCGGAAGTGCCGCCGTCGGCGAGAGCGAGAGCGGAGGACGCGACACTCGACCACGCCGCGAAGGCGGCGTTCATCGCGGCGCGCGAGACCACCGGACCGAGGCCTACGTCTCCGGTGCCGTCGATGGTGTACGCGATCGGAACGCCAGTGTCGGGCTCGAACCAGCGCGACGGAGTGCCGAGGTAGGTGAACGAGGCGCGCTGTTCGCGCATCGTAGCCGTGCTCAGCTCGGGCGGCAGGACGCGCACTGGGCGACCGGTGCGGAGCGTATGTCCCGTCCGCGGGCCGTTCGCTTCCAGACGGGCGATGAATGACGTGAGCTCGTAAATCTCCGGGGCATGGTCCGTCGACACGCTCCCAGTCGCCGGATCGAGCACCGCGACTTCCTCGCCGAGATCGCGCGCGACGGTCGTCAGACCGTCGGCGTGGGACTCGACCGTGAACTTGCCCATTGCCATGGAGGTCGTGCGCAACGTGCCGTCGGGGTTCTGATCGAGGAACACCAGGACCTCTTCGCCCAGTCGGTATTCGGGGGAGCCGAACATCCACTCGCTGCGGCCGCGCAGACGGCCACCGGCTTCGCGCAGGACGATTTCGCCGACCGGCAGGTCGCCGACAATGACATGGTCGGGATCGATGTGGACATAGGTGCTGATCGCGCCGGTGGCTTCGTCAGCGGCTGCTTCGATCTCCGTCACCGAGCCCAGGACGACGGCTGTGGACTGCGCGGTGAGCTCTTGATCGGACAGCCTGACGAACGTCGTCGCTATGGCGGGGCGACAAACTCCGAAGGCGATTGCGGTCGCGATTCCCAAACCAGAGATGAACTTCTTCGTAGGCATTCTGTTTCGTCGTCCTCTGGGGGATGTCGTAGAGCGAGCGACATGCCAGTCGTGCCAAAGCTCCCTCGCGCATTGGAAGTCGCATTCCCCGCTTGGACGCGGTGTCAGATCTTTGGCGAAGCCAAGGATATGGAATTTTTCCCGACGTGCGCCCGGTTGGCACGATCCTGAGGGCGTGCAGAAGGCTGGGCAAATGACTGGTCAGATCGTCTGCCGCAGGGCATGACAAAGCCACCGTCACCCCGCATTGAAGAAGGGCGTCCCGACAGTCAGCTGACAGGGACCGGCTTCAGGCGACTGAGCCGCCTGACTAGCGGTCGATCTGTTGGAGCGCCGCGAGCAGCGCCTGAAGCCAATTGCCCGAGGGCGGCCAGGAGGGCGGCTTCGTCGCCGTCGGAGTCGGGGAAGCCGTTGGCGGAATCGGCGTTGCCGTTCCCGTCGGAGACTGCGTCGCCGACGGGGACAGCGTCGCCGTCGGGGTGGCGGCCCCGCGGCGGGTCGGGGTCCCGGTTCGAGTCCGCGTGCCGGTGCGCGTCCGTGTCGGCGTCGCCTTGGTCGCGGTGCGTGTCGGAGTCACGGCCGGAGTGAAGCTCGGTGTCGGGGACGGCGGTTCGATCAGTGGGTAGACCAAGTTGACGGCATTGACATCGTCGGGCGACAGGCTCGCGCACCGGCCGTCGAAGCGCGCGCGCGCGGCCATGATGGCGTTCTCGTCGGCGGAGTGGCCGAAGCCGATGGTATGGCCGATCTCGTGCGTGGCCACCTGGGCGACGTTGCAGGGTGTCCACAGCGCACAGTCCGACCATCCGTTGTTGAACGTGACCTTGCCCGTGATGATGCGCTTGTAGGTCTTTTCGCCGACTCTGCGGGTCTCGTCCGAAGTGCAGAAACCGCCCACCGCGAGGACGCCCATGCAGCCGCCGGGGTCGACGATTTCGTCGAACGGGTCATTGAAGACGATGCGGTTGTCGTCCGGGCAGCCACCGAACGGGGCCGGTTCAGTCAGGCCCGCGTCGCCGAGCAGAATGCTCGCGGTCGGAACGGCCGACCACACGGCCAGTGCATCGTTGACGGCGGCACGACTGGCGTCCAGGCCGAGCCGCTGATCGCCGAAGTGGTCGAGGAAGAACGACACCGTGAGGCCCTCGTCCGGCTCGAACCACCGCGACGGGCGTCCGAGCAGCGTGAACGCCGCGCGGGAGGTGCGCTCGGCCGCGTCGGCGAGCTCCATGGGGATTGCGCGCAGTCGCGAACGGTTGGGTCGCGCCGATGGTGGCAGCGCCGCGCGCGCGGCGTTCGCGATCTGCGCCACCGGGGCGTGACGCTCGGGCAGCGAATCGCTCAACCGGCCCGTCGTCGGATCGAGCACCGCGGCGTGTCGCGCGCGGCCGCGATGTGCCATCAGCCGCCCGTACCGGTCGGCATCGACCCGATACTTGCCCAGCGCCATCGCCGTCGTGCGCAGGGTGCCGTCGCGCGCCGCGCTGACGAATACCAACACGTCCTCGCCGACGCGGTACTCCGGGCTGCCGAACACCCACTCGCGGCGGCCCGGTAGTTGTCCGCCGAGCTCGCGCAGCACCACGTCTCCCGGCGGCAGATCGCCAGCGACCACCTCACTCGGGCTCAGCCAGACGTAGGTGTGAATGTCCCCGCCCGCGGCACTGGCGGCCGCCTCGATCGCGGTCACTCGACCGATGACCACGGCGACCGAGTGCGCGGCGAGGTCCGCGTCGCTCATCGCGACGAAAGTGGTCGCGCCGGCAAGGTGACTGGTCGCGAGCAATGCCACACAGACGAACGCTGCATGGCAGGCAAAGCGGCGCGTGGTCATCCCGGCACAAAGCCAGGCACGCAGGTGCCAGAACGGCGGCTCACGCGCAGATTTGTACCGCCGAACCGGGCCTGGTTCAACTCGCCCAACGATCGCGGACCACGTTCGCCCGCGACGCTATCCGCCTCAGAACTCCGGAAACGGCAGCGGCTTCTCCTCGTAGTACATGATGGCGATGATCTGCTTGCCGGTGCGGGGGTCCTTGCTCACGGTCATGTTGGTGATCGTATCGCCCTTGCGGAACGACAGGAATGACTGGTTGTTGTGCTGGTATTCCTGCGTGACGTTCCAGCCTTCGGTGCGCATGTTGTCGCGGTAGTAGTTGAAGATCTCCGGCGCGTCGGCATCGACGTGGAACAGCACGTTGTGGGCGTCGCCGGCGAGTTGCTGGACCGCGAAGGCCTCGGCGTCCTTGAAGACGGGCACGTCTTGCGGGAAATCAGCCGGCAGCGAGACCGCGCCCGGCGTGGGCGTCTCACCCACTGGGGAGCCGGTCGGCACCGCCGGTGTAACGCGGGGCGTCACCACGACTTTGGCGGCTTGCCCCTTGGTTGGGAGGGCAGCCCCGAAGCCGCCGCTCGGGCGGCGCTCCGTTTGCGTTGGGGCCTCTGGGAGTGTGCGATGGCAGGTGCAGGAGCCGAGCATCATACCTCCCACCATCACCATGCTCATCGACCGTATCCAACCGATCATCCGTCTCCTCCTTGCCGCCTCAACCGCGCCTGCCCGAGCGCTTCCGCGATGGTTGGAAGTACAGCGGACAGCTGCTAGCTTCAAGCGCCGTGACTCTATGCGACCTCTGCCGCGCGGGCAACGTTGCGTCTGTGAGACGCTTGCGTGCCCGGGCATATTCAAGCCGCTCCACTCCGGCGCGCCGCAGCTGATCGCTGCCCACCCTTCCGAGAGGATCCGATGGACCAGCGGTTTTGTACCCATTGCGGCGCACAGCTCGTGTCTGGAGCCCGCTTCTGCGTGGAGTGTGGCGAGCGGGCGGATGGGATCGCGCGCAAGCCCGCCCGCCGTGTGGCCGCCGATCGGCTCGCCCCGGCGATCGTGGTTGCCGTCGTGCTGGCGGTGGCGGCCGGCGCCATATTCGTCGCCAGCCGATCGGCCGCACCGCCCGCCGTCGTGCCGCCGCGCGAGAGCGCCCCGGCGGCAAACGCCGCCGCGCCGTTGCCCGATGGCCACCCACCGCTGACGGTGCCCGACGACGTGCGCCAGGTCATCGAGCGTATGACGGAGCTGGCGCGCAGCAAACCGGACGACCTGGAGATCTGGAAGCAGCTCGGTTTCGTCCAGTATAAGGCCGGGCAGGTCGACCGCACCTACCTGGCGGCGGCCGCGACGACGTACGAGCACGTGCTCGAGATCGACCCCAAGAACCTCGATGCCCTGCGCGCGCTCGGCAACATTGCGTTCGATGGCGAGAAGGCCGACCGCGCTATCGACTACTACCAGCGTTTCCTCGCCATCCAGCCCGGCGACACGGGCGTGCTGACGGATCTGGGGACGATGTACCTTTCGGCGCAGCAGACCGACAAGGCCATCGAGACGTACCAGACGGTGCTCAAGGCCGATCCGAAATTCTTCCAGGCGCAGTTCAATCTCGCCATCGCCTACCGTGCGGCCGGCAATTCGGACAAGGCACTCGATGCCCTGAAGCAGGCGCGCGGCGTGGCGGAGGACGACGCGACACGCCAACGCGTCGACGACCTGCTCGCCCGCCTGACCGGCGCCAAGCCCGAAGGGGCGGCACCGGCACCGCCGGCGGCCACCGGCGTCAAAGCCGATTTCGAGTCGATCTTCCGCGCTCATCCGATCGTCGGGCCGAAGCTCGATCGCATCGAGTGGCCGACCGAGCACTCCCTGCGCGTCGTGATGCGCGACTTTCCCATGGACGGGATGCCGCCCGAGGTGCGCAAGCGCTTCCGGGATCGCATCGTCACCGGCCTGCGCGACAAGAAGGCCCAGCACCAGATCGGCGAGCCGATACAGGTCGAGCTGGTGGATGCGGCGTCCGGCCGCGTCATGGAGACCGTCACCGAGTGACGCAGGGCCTACGCCGGTACGTTGCTTTGCCGGCGCGATCGCCCTACTATCCGCGCCGTTCCCCCCAGACGGATTCTCCCGTGATTGCAGAGCCCTACTACCTGCCGATTGGCGACGAGGTGAGCGTCTTTCGCGCCGCCTACGAGTGCCGGCTCCCCGTGCTGCTCAAGGGTCCGACGGGCTGCGGCAAGACGCGCTTCGTCGAGTACATGTCGCACGCGCTGCGCGGCGAAGGTACCAACGGCGTCGCGGGCAATCTCATCACCGTCGCCTGTCACGAGGATCTGACCGGCAGCGATCTGGTCGGGCGCTACCTGATCAAGGGGGACGAGACGATCTGGGTCGATGGGCCGCTGACGCAGGCGGTCAAGGCCGGGGCCTTCTGCTACCTCGACGAGATCGTCGAGGCGCGCAAGGACACCACGGTGCTGATTCATCCCCTCACCGACCACCGCCGCATTCTGCCGATCGACAAGCGCGGGGAGATCCTCGAAGCGCATCCCGATTTCCTGCTCGTGATCTCCTACAACCCCGGCTACCAGAGCGTGCTGAAAGACCTCAAGCACTCCACCCGCCAGCGCTTCGTCACCATCGTGTTCGACTACCCGCCGCGCGAGAAGGAAGCGCAGGTGATCGCGCACGAGAGCGGCACCTCGGTGGAGGTGGCGATGGATCTCGCCAAGCTCGGGGAAAAAGTGCGGCATCTGAAAGCCAGCGGCCTCGAAGAAGGCGTCAGCACGCGCTTGCTCATCTATGCCGGACAACTCATCCGCCAGGGCGTGCCGCCGCGGCGGGCGTGCGAGGTGTCGGTCAGCAAGTCCCTCACCGACGATGCCGAGAGCCAGCGCGCCATCGATGAGCTGGTCTGCACCATCTTCGGCGCCTGATCCGGCCGCGACCGTCGCTCCGCGGCGGCCGCCCAGCGCGCCATGAACGCGAGCCCGCCGCGCGACGTCTGGCTGAGCAGTCATCTGTTGAATGACCCGGCCGGCGCAGCCGCGCATCGCGACGCCACGGCGCTGGGGGCGGCGGCGCACGAGGCGCTGCTGGCAATCGGCGACCGCCTGGCCGTGGCATCGGCCGTGCTCGCGCAACAGTACTACCGCCACGCCGCCGCGGCCTGGCGCGCCTTCGAGTCAGCGGCCTTCCTCCGTTGGTGGACCCTGGGCGAGCAGCTGGCGACGGTCGAACCGATCTGCCGCGACGGCGCCATGGCGTATTTTGCCGTCGCGCCGACCGCGTTCGGGTCCGGTGGGCTCGACACGGCGGCCGAGTGGTGCCGGCTCGGCAACGCTCTGGCCGCTGTGTCGCCGAAATTGGCGGGCGTGTTCTTCGGCACGACCGCATCCCTGCTGCGCAAGCCCGACGGTCTGGCGCGCTTGACCACCTGGGCCGAGGTCGGGCGCGGACTCTACCAGCAGCACGGCTGGCACGGCGAGTTTCTCGCCCAGGCCTTTTTCAGCGCCGCGCCGCACGCGGTGTTGACGCTCAGCCCGGATTCCTACCAGCTGTGGGCCGGCGCCGGCGCGGCACTGGCGCCGGCGATTAAAGAGCGCGAGTTCTTCGGCGCGCTGCCGCGCGCGATTCGACGCTGGTCGCCGCGCGAGCGCGAGCTGTTCTTGCGCATCACCCTGGCCCTGGCGACGGTGGCCGCGAAGCCGGCATTTCTGCTCTATCGCGAGCTCCCCGGCTCGCTCGAGTCGGTCGACGGCGCGGCGCGCGAGGGCCTGCTGCGCGTGCTCGCGCGCACCGGCAAGCGGCTGGCAAACGCGGTCGCTGACGTGGTGCCGGTCGCCGGAGCCCTCTTGCGCCAGGTGCCCGAGGCACATCTCCTGGCGGCGCTGGCGCATGTCGAAGAGGTCGCGGCGCGCTTTCCGGATGCGGTAGGCATCGCCCTGAGCTCGCTGCCGCGGCTGTACGAAGAGGCCAGCCCGCCGGTGGTCAGCGCGTGGTTCGCGACCGGTCTCAAGTTGGCCGCCGACAATCCCCAGGCCGGTCTGGCGTATTTCGCCCTCGAGTCGCGCACCAGCTTGCGCGTCCTGCGCGAAGCGTCGACCTCGGCGACGCTGGATGAGCTGCAGGGCTTGCTGCGCAAGTACATCCAGATGCTGAGCGGCCAGCCGACCAGCCTGCGCGGCGTCGAAGGCGTGTGGCTGCGCCCGCCATTGGAGGAATTTCCGTTCGAGAACGAAGTGGCGTTGCCGCTGCGCGTCGATCTGCTGGCCACCCACGAGGACAACGCGCGCCTCTACCGCTTTCTCGCCGCGCAACTCGCCGGCCGGCGCGAGTTCGGCACCTACGACTTCACCCCGCCGACCGCGCCGGTGGATCCGGATGCGCCGCTGGGCAGCGCGTTGTTGGCGTACCTCGAACGCGCCGAGCATCCGGAGGTGCTGGAGGATCTCTTCCTGCTCGCCGAAGGCTTTCGCGTCCAGCACCGGCTCTGTGCCATGTACAAGGGCGTCGCCGACGAGAGCCGCTGGGTGTCCGAGCACCTGCTCGCCCGCTGGGCGCAGGTGGCATCGCCGTCGCGCGCGATGATCTTCGACGGACTGCTCGCCGTGGCGTTGCTCGACGGCGCGGCCGCGGTGCCCGCGTGGCTCGCCGGGGCGCCGGCGAGCATCGTGCGCGAGCTGCTGGCGCCGCTGACGCAGGCTGCGGCGTCGGTGCAGGACGCGATGCGCATCGCCCACGCGTTGTCTGAGGCGCTGTCGCCGACCCTGGCCCCGCGGGCGCGCGGCGAGATGCTGCTCGGCGATCTGCTCCTCGACCACGTCACCGGCGATGCGCTGATCGATCCCTATTTTGACGAGGGCGACGAGGGCGCACCGGCGCAGACGGCGCCGCGCGTGCCGTCGGTCTCGGCCCCCCAGGACGGTGAGCCGCCCGAGATTTCCCCGCTCGAGCTGAGCCCGCAGGCGGACGACGGCAGCGGCGGCGCCCAGTCGATTTCCGCCGACGAGCTCAAGCGCCTGCTCGACGCCGGTGCCAACCTGCGCATCACGCAGGGCGCGGGCGACGATACCGACGGTCTCGGCCTCTACATCACGGATTTGCTCGGCAAGATTCCGAGCGAACAGATCGAGGCCTTGCGGCAATTGCTCGGCGCCGCGGGCGAGGGCCCGCGCCGCGTGCCGCGGCGCTGGAAGGAAGAGTCGGGGAAGGGCGAGTCCTTCCTGTACGACGAGTGGGACTACCACATCGGCGATTACCGCAGTCACTGGTGCCGGCTGCACGAGGTCAACCTCGAAGGCGATTCCGGCGAGTTCTTCAACCGCGCTCTGACCGACTACGCGCGCGTGATCCCGGAGGTGCGGCGGCAGTTCCAGCGCATCCGTCCCGACATGTACCGCACCGTGCGCGGGCTGGAGGACGGCGAGGATTTCGATCTCAACGCGGCGATCGAGGCGCGCGTCGAGGTGCGCGCCGGCCGAGTGCCGACCGGCAAGCTGTACGTCGCGCGCGTGCGCCAGGAGCGCGATGTCGCGACGCTGTTCCTGGTCGATATGAGCGCCTCGACCGACGAGCCGCTCGTGAAGACGGCCGACGACGCGGCCCCGGCCCCGCGCGGCAGCCGCGTGCGGCCGCGGCGGATCATCGATGTCACCAAGGAAACGCTCGTGGTCATGGCCGAGGCGCTGGAGGAAATCGGCGATGCCTACGCCATCTACGGCTTCTCCGGCCACGGCCGCGACAACGTCGAGGTGTACCGGGTCAAGTCGTTCGCCGAATCGCTCACCCCGACAGTGAAGGGGCGCATGGGTGGCATCGAGCCCAAGCGCAGCACGCGCATGGGCGCGGCATTGCGCCACGCGGTCGAGAAGCTGGCGGGCGTGAGCGCGCGCAGCAAGCACCTCTTTCTGCTCAGCGACGGCTTTCCGCAGGACTTCGACTACGGCCAGGACCGGCGCAGCAACGTCTACGGCATTCGCGACACCGCCGTCGCTCTGCGCGAGGCGGAGGCCGCCGGGGTGACGCCGTTCTGCATTACGGTCGACAAGGCCGGACATGACTATCTGCGGCAGATGTGCGATGAGTCGCGCTACATGGTCATCGAGGACATCACCGCCTTGCCGCGCGAGTTGCCGAAGATCTACCAGCGCATCGTGCGCGCGTGAGGAACACCATGACCGCGCGCACCGCTGATTCTGCCGCCACCGGCCGCTAGCGCGCTCTGCGCGGCGGAGATGGCCGGCGCCGAGGCCTGACGCAGTTGGCGGAGCGCACACCAGGAGTTGGTCGGATCGTCCGCGTCGTGCTGGTACCGCCGCCGGGCCGCCTCGACGCGCTCGACTACCGTGTGCCGCCCGAGCTCGGCGCGGCCGCGCCGGGGGCGCGGGTGCTGGTGCCACTCGGCGGACGGCGCAGCATGGGCATCGTCGTCGCGAGGGTCGACGCGCCGGTGCGTGACCAGTTGCGCGACGTGATCTCCGTGCTCGATCCGGAACCGGTGCTCGACCCCGCGCTGCTGCGACTGCTCGAGTGGATGGCCGAGTACTACCTGGCCGCATTCGGCGACGCGCTGGCGACGGCGTTGCCCGGCGTGCTGCGCATCGAGACCGAGCGCATGGTCGAGGCCGTCGATGGCGTGGACAGCGCCCGGCGCACCGAGGCGGCGCGCGCGCTGCTGGCGCGGCTGCGCACCGACGGGCCGCAGAGCGTCGAGGCGCTGCGCCGCCGACTCGGCGCCGGCGCGGCCCGCACCGTGGCCCAGTTGCAACGGCACGGCGCGGTGCGGGTCGTCGAACAGCTGCGCCGCGAGGCGGTGCCGACACGCCGCGTGCGCCTGTACGAGGCGGCCGAGCGTGTCGAGGACAGTGATCCGCGCTTCGCCCGCCGGCCGGCCTTGCTGGCCTTGTATCGCTATCTGCGCGACCACCCATTGCGCCACGCCGACGCGCGCGAATTGCGCGGCTCGTTTCCGGACGCGCTGGCCAAGCTGCGCGCGCTGACGGCGGCCGCCCTGGTGCGCAGCCGCGAGGAGGAACAGTACCGCACCGTGTTGCCACCCGCGGTGCAGCCGGACCGACCCGTCGCGCTCACCGCTGCCCAACGCGCCGCGGTCGAGGCGATCGGCGAGGCGATGACGGGCGGATTCGCGCCGTTTCTGCTCTTCGGTGTCACCGGCAGCGGCAAGACCGAAGTGTATCTGCACGCCGTCACCACGGCGCTGGCGCAGGGGCGCACCGCGCTCATTCTGGTTCCGGAGATCTCCCTCACGCACCAACTGGTCGACCGCGTGCGCGCCCGCTTCGGCGAGCAGGTCGCCGTGCTGCACAGCCAGCTGAGCGACGCGGAGCGTTGGGACGAGTGGCGGCGGCTGTCGCGCGGCGAAGCGGCGATCGCCATCGGCGCCCGCTCGGCCGTCTTCGCCCCGCTGCAACGACTGGGCGTCGTCATCGTCGACGAAGAGCACGACGCTGCCTACAAACAGGGCGACGGCGTGCGCTACCATGGGCGCGACGTCGCCGTGATGCGCGCCAAGCTGGGCGGCTGTGCGCTGGTGCTCGGTTCGGCCACCCCGGCGATGGAGAGCTTTCAGAACGCCACCGATGGCCGCTACCGGTTGCTCGAGCTGCCCGAACGCGTCGCGTCGCGGCCGCTGCCGGCGGTCGACATCGTCGATCTGCGCGGCGCCGATGCCCCCGCCACCACGCCATTGTCGCCCGTTCTCGCCGCGGCGCTCGAGGCCAACCTGGCCGCCGGTGGGCAGAGCTTGCTGTTCCTCAACCGGCGCGGGTTTGCCAACTTCCTGCAGTGCCGCGCCTGCGGCGATCCGCTGATGTGCCCGAACTGCAGCGTGACGCTCACCTGGCATCGCCATTGGCGCGCGCTGCGCTGCCACTACTGCGACCACACCGTGCCGCGCCCGGCGCGCTGCGCCACCTGCGGCGAGCCGGCGTTGGCCGAGTGGGGCGTCGGCACCGAACAGGTCGAGGCGATGCTGCGCGGCGCGTTTCCGGGGGCGCGGATCGGGCGCATGGACCGCGATACGACGCGGCGCAAGGGCAGCCAGCTGTCGATTCTCGAGGCGTGGGTCGCCAAGCGTCTCGATATTCTGGTCGGCACACAAATGATCGCCAAAGGCCACGACGTGCCGGGGGTGACGCTGGTCGGCGTGTTGCTCGCCGATCTGTCGCTGGCCTTTCCGGACTTCCGCGCCGCCGAGCGAACCTTCCAGCTCATTGCGCAGGTTGCCGGCCGGGCCGGGCGCGGCGCGCAGCCGGGCCGGGTCATCGTCCAGACCCTGCAGCCCGAGCACTACAGCCTGCGCGCCGCCCGCGCCCACGACTTCCGCGCCTTCGCCCGCCACGAGATGGCGGCGCGCCGCGAGCTCGGCTACCCGCCGCTGTCGCGGCTGCTGCTGCTGCGCATCGAGGGCGAGGATGTCGCGGCGGTCGAGCGCCTCGGCGCCGAGGCGGCCGCGGGCCTGCGGGCGCTGGCCGGCGGGCGGTTCGTCGTGCTCGGGCCGGCGCCGGCACCACTCGAGCGTCTGCGCCAGCGCCATCGGCGCCAGATTCTCCTGCGCGGCCGCAGCGGTGCCGCGATGCGCGCCGCGGCGGCACAGGTCCTGGCGCGACTGCACGCGCCGGCGCGCGCGCGCCGTGCGGTTGATGGCCGACGTCGATCCCTACGACATGCTGTGAAGCGGGCTCGACCGGCGTGAAATGCGCGCCGGCTTACTCTATGGTGGGTACATGGCTTTGCGAACGATCCTCACATATCCGGCGGAGGAGCTGAAGAACGTGGCCGCGCCGGTCGCCAATATCGATGGTCAAATCAGCGAGCTGTCGCGCGACATGGTCGACACCATGTATGCGGCGCCCGGCGTCGGCCTGGCCGCGCCGCAGGTCGGCATCGCGCAGCGGCTCATCGTCGTCGACGTCGATTCGGAAAACCCCGGCAAGAACCTGCTGCAGCTCGTCAACCCGGTGATCGCCGAGCGCGAGGGCTCGATCGTCTGGGAGGAGGGCTGTCTGAGCGTCGTCGATTTCACCGCCGAGGTGAAGCGCAGCGCACAGGTGTTGGTGCGGGCGTGGACCCTCGACCAGCGCGAGATCGAGATCGAAGCCGACGGACTGCTCGCGGTGGCGTTGCAGCACGAGCTCGACCACCTCGAAGGCAAGCTGTTCATCGATCGCTTGAGCGCGCTGAAGCGCGATCTGTACAAGCGCAAGATCAAGAAGATGATCCGCGACGGCGTGCCGATCGAAGCCAAGCATTTCGGCGCCGACATTTAGCCGGACCAAAGCACTCGGCAATTGAGCGGCGCATTGCGAATCGTTTTTTTCGGCACGCCGGCATTCGCCGTGCCGTCGTTGCAGGCGCTGTTCGATGGACCCGACTCGGTGGTCGGCGTGGTGTGCCAGCCCGACCGGCCGGCGGGGCGTGGCCAGCACCTGCAGCCGCCGCCGGTCAAGCTGCTGGCCGCTGCGCACGGCGTGCCGATCGCACAACCCGAGAAGCTGCGCAGCGGCTCGTTTCCCGACCTGCTGCGCTCGTGGCAGCCCGATCTAGCGGTCGTCGCGGCGTACGGCCGCATCCTGCCGCGCGACCTGCTCGACGTGCCGCGCCTCGGCTGCATCAACGTGCACGCGTCGCTGCTGCCGAAATACCGCGGCGCGGCGCCCATCCAATGGGCGATCCTGCGCGGCGAGGTGGTGACGGGCGTGACGATCATGCGCTTGAACGAGCGCATGGACGAAGGCGACATCCTGCTGCAGCGCGAGATGCCGATCGCGCCCGACGAAACCTACGGAGAGCTGCAAGATCGACTCGCCGCGCTCGGCGCCGAGGCATTGCGGGAGGCCCTGGAGGGCTTGCGCGCGGGAACGCTGCACGGGCAGCTGCAGGATCATGCCGCGGCCACGCTCGCGCCGCTGATTGCGAAGGAGGACGGCCGCATCGATTGGAGCCGGCCGGCAGTCGAGATCGCCCGCATGGTGCGCGCCTTCAACCCGTGGCCTTCGGCGTTTACCTCGCTCGGCGACAAGCGGCTCAAGGTGCACCGCGCGCGCGCGTCCAACGATACGGTCACGGCGGCGCCAGGCACGGTGCTGTCGCGGGGCGGGGATTTGCGGGTTGCGACCGGCCAGGGGGTGGTGACGGTCGACGAGTTGCAGCTCGAAGGGCGCAAGCGTCTGTCAGCCGATGAGTTCATACGCGGAGGGCTTCTTGCAGTCGGAATCCGGTTCGGCGCCGACTCCACCCGCTGACGCCCGGCGCCTGGCGTGGGAGGTCCTGATCGCGGTCGAAGGCGGCGCCTTCGCCGACGGCGAGCTCGGCCGCCGCCTGACGCGCTGCGACCTCGAGCGCCGCGACCAGGCGCTGGCCACGCAGCTCGTCTACGGCACGCTCGCCTGGCAAGGCTACCTCGATCACATCGTCGCGAGCTGCGGACAGACACCCGCCGACCTCGACGTGCCGATTCGCACCGTGTTGCGGCTGGCGCTGTTCCAGCTCGCCAAGCTCTCGCGGGTGCCCGACTTCGCCGCCGTCGATACGGCCGTCGAGCTGTCGAAGACGCACCGCCGCGGCGCCGCCAGCCGCATGGTCAACGCGGTGCTGCGCCGTTTTCTGCGCGGCGGCAAGGCGGTGCCCCTGCCGCCGGCGGACGATGTCGCTGCGTATCTGGCGGTGGCCCAATCGCACCCGCGCTGGCTGGTCGAGCTATGGCTCGCCGAGCTCGGCCGCGAGGAGACGGAGGCGCTGCTGCGCGCCAACAACGAGCCGGCGGCAACCGCGCTGCGGATCAACGCGCAGCGCGGGGCGCGCGCGGCGGGGCTCGAGCAGCTCGCCGCGGCCGGTTTCGCGGCGCGCCCCTCGCCGATGGCACCACAGGGCATCGTGCTCGAGACGGGCGGGGACCCCGCCGCCTTGCCGGGCTATTCAGATGGGCGTTTCAGCTTGCAGGGGGAGGCCTCGCAGCTGGTCGCATTGCTGCTCGGAGCTCGGCCCGGGATGCACATCCTCGACGTCTGCGCAGCGCCGGGCGGCAAGGCGGCGTATGTGGCCGAGTTGCTCGACGGGCAGGGTCGTGTCCTTGCGCTCGACAGCAATCACCACGGGCTGGTCCAACTCCGCCGCGCCGCGCGCCGGCTGCGGCTCGAGTGCCTCGACATTGCGCGCGCCGACGCGTCACGGCTTCCGCTAGCGGACGGGCGCGTGTTCGATGCGGTTCTGCTCGACGCGCCGTGCTCCGGACTCGGCACGTTGCGCCAGCACCCGGAGATCCGCTGGCGCCGCACGCCCGCGCAGCTCGCTGACCTCGCGGCGCGGCAGGCGCGTTTGCTCAACGCCGCCGTGGCGCATGTGCGCACGGGCGGAGCAATCGTCTACGCCACCTGTACGATCGCCGCGATCGAGAACGAGCAGATCGTCCGGCAGTTCCTCTCCGCCCACGCCGACTTCGCGCTCGACGAGGCCGCGCCGTGGTTGCCGCCGCCAGCGCGCCACCTGGCCGACCAGACCGGGTTTCTGCGCACCATGCCGCACCGCGACGGCCTGGACGGCTTCTTTGCCGCGCGGTTGAAGCGCTGTCGCTAGTTGCGTATGGTCGCGCCGTGCACCGCATCGCGGCATCGATTCTGGCGGCGGACTTCGGGCGTTTGGCGGACGAGGTGCGCGCGGTCGAGGAGGCCGGTGCCGACTGGATCCATGTCGATGTGATGGACGGGCACTTCGTGCCCAACCTCACCATCGGTCCGCCGGTGGTTGAAGCCATCCGCAAGGCCACCAAGTTGCCGCTCGACGTCCATCTCATGATCGAGCAGCCGGAACGCTACATCGCCGATTTCGCGCGCGCCGGGGCGGACTACCTCTCGGTGCACCAGGAGGCCTGCCCGCACCTGCACGCCGTGGTGCAACAGATCCGGGCTCACCAAATGCGCCCCGCCGTAGTGCTCAACCCCGCCACGCCGTTCAGCACTGTCGAGGTGATTCTGCCCGACGTCGAGATGGTGCTCATCATGAGCGTCAATCCCGGTTTCGGCGGCCAGCAGTTCATCGACTCGGCTTTGCCCAAGCTGGCGGCCGCCCGGCGCGTCAAACAGGAGCGAAAGCTCGATTTCCTCATCGAAGTCGACGGCGGCGTGAAGGACCACAATATCGGCGCGCTGGCCGCAGCCGGCGCCGAGGTATTCGTGGTCGGCACGGGGTTATTCGCCGGCGGCGACTACCCGCGCGCCGTGGCGGCATTGCGCGCCGCGATTGCCGCCGAGCGGTCATGAGGCGCAGGTTCGGGGGGGTAGGTTGGTTGCATAATCCCCGTGGTGTGTTAATGACGGCGCTCCGGTCTTGATGTCCGTTGCCATTCAATTCTCAACCGTTCGAGACGGGGTGTAGCTCAGACTGGTAGAGCGCACGGTTCGGGACCGTGAGGTCGCTGGTTCAAGTCCAGTCACCCCGACCATTCTCTTCTCTCATGCTCCGGACGGTGATTTGCTCCTGTGTGTGCGCCGCGTTTCTCGGCCTGGCAGCCGTGAGCATGGCGCGCGCTGAGCCGGTTCGGGCCGTGGTGCGCGGCGCCGACGCGCTGTACATTCGGCGCGGCCCCGGCATCGATTCGCCGGCGTTCGCGACCCTGGTCAAGGGCACGGAGGTCGAGGTCGAAGGCGTCGTCGACTCGTGGGCCCTGATCCGCACGACGCGCGGCGAGCGCGGCTACGTGCACCGCACCTTCCTCGCTCTGCCGCCCGGCACCGAGCTGTCACAGCTGCCGCGCCCCGAGGGCACGATCCCGCCCGCGCCCGCGGCGTCTCCGTCGCCGATGGCCGCGCCGCCGCGCCCGACGGCGGTGAATTCCGCCGCCATGCCGACGCGTCCGACCAGCGAGGCACGCCCCACGGCCACGGCGACTCCCGTCGCCAGCGCCCAGGCCGCACCCGAGACGCACGCGGCGTCGGCCGAGCCGCCGACTCCATCGCCGCTCGATGTCGAGATCGCCAGCTTGCGGGCCCGGCTCGCCGCGCTGCAAGCAGTGGCCACGCCGGCAGGTACGGGTACGCCAGAGGATGAAGCCAGCGATTTGCGTGCGGACCTGCAGCGCCTGCTGCGGCTCACAGAGGAAGTGCGCAACCAGTTGACCGTCCCGCCACCGGCGCCGCCGCCGATCGAACAGACGCAGCCGCCCGACCTGGCGTCGACGCTGGCGTTGGCCGGCGCCGGGCTGGTGCTCGGTTTTTTGATCGGCACGGTGTACGGGCGGCGGCAGGAGCGCAACAGACGGACGCGCGTGCGGTTCTGATTCTGGCCGCCGCCTATGTGTGCGGCTCGATTCCCACCGGCTTGTGGTTGGGCCGCATGATGGGCGTCGACGTGCGCAGCGAGGGCAGTGGTAACATCGGCGCCACCAACGTGGCGCGCACCGTCGGGGCGCGGCTCGGCTTGCTGACGCTGGGGCTCGACATCGCGAAGGGCGCGCTGCCGCCGCTGATTGCCTCGGCGCTGGGCGCCGCACCTGCTGGCATCGCGCTCGTCGGACTGGCCACGGTCCTTGGGCACGTGTACTCGATCTTCTCCGCCTTTCGCGGTGGTAAAGGAGTCGCCACCGCGGCTGGAATGTTCCTCGTTCTCGCACCGGGCGCACTCGGGGTGGCACTGATCGCCTTTGCGTTCGCGGCGGCCGTGTCGCGACGCGCCTCGGTGGCGTCCCTGAGCGCGGTGGCATCGCTGCCGATCGCCCTGGCGGCAGGCGGTGATACCGGTCCGCGCTTCTGGGTGGCCGTGATCGTAGCGGCGCTGATCTTTGCAGCGCATCGAGACAATCTGCGCCGACTCCTCGCCGGTACGGAGCCGCCATTCTCACTGCGACGTTCGCGACCTGGCTAGTAATTGGGCGCCCTGCTGCCCATTCATTGGGCACTGCCTTCAATATGGGCAGCTCCTGGATATAGCCCACGGGAGCTTTTCTTTTCCGCCGATATCTCGTAGCTCGGCATTGCAGTTGCTGAGTTGATCTTTCGTGGGTCAGAGATAGTCGGGCAACGCGAGTTGAGATTCGTCCAGAATCTCGGGGGGAGAAGGATATGCGTCGATTGAATGGGCGAGGGATCGCTTTGTCGTGGATCGTGGTTTGCGCTTGGGCGGCGCAGGCAGCGGGCCAAGATGGGGCGGCGGCACCGGCAATCAATTCAGGAGACACCGCGTGGGTCTTGGCATCGTCGGCACTGGTACTGTTCATGACGCCCGGTCTAGCGCTGTTTTACGGCGGCATGACCCGGAAGAAGAACGTGCTCAGCACGATCATGCACAGCTTCTTCATCATGGGCCTGATCAGCGTGCAGTGGGTAGTGTTCGGCTACTCGTTGGCCTTCGGGCCGGACATCGGCTCATTCATCGGCGGCTTGGATCACCTGCTTCTGGCTGGCGTGGGCCAGGAGGGAAGCAAATTCGCCGCGACGATCCCGGCCCTGGCGTTCATGATCTACCAGGGGATGTTCGCCGTGATCACGCCGGCTTTGATCAGCGGCGCGTTTGCCGAGCGGATGCGATTCGGGCCCTTTGTCGTGTTCACGCTTCTCTGGGCGACGCTGGTGTACGATCCGCTGGCGCATTGGGTGTGGGGAGGTGGTTGGCTGGGGGCACTCGGGGCACTCGACTTCGCCGGCGGTACCGTCGTGCACATTAGCTCGGGCACCGCTGCACTGGCTGCGGCGCTGGTGCTCGGCCCGCGGCTCGGTTGGCCGCGCGAGCACATGCCACCCAACAACCTCACGTTGACGGTGCTCGGGGCCGGCATTCTGTGGTTCGGTTGGTTCGGCTTCAACGGCGGCAGCGCGCTGTCATCGGGTGGGCTGGCCGCTTCGGCGTTCGTCATGACGCACATTGCAGCAGCCGCGGCGACCCTAACGTGGGCGGGCGCTGAGTATATGCACCGCGGCACCGCGAGCGTTCTCGGCGCCGCGTCGGGCGCAGTGGCAGGCTTGGTCGGCATCACACCCGCGGCGGGATTCGTCGGGCCGGGCGCGGCGCTGGTGATCGGCGGCGTCGCCGGGGTGCTCTGCTACTTCGCGATCAACCTCAAGCACGCGTTTGGATACGACGACTCGCTCGACGTCGTGGCGGTCCACGGTGTGGGCGGCACGTGGGGCGCACTGGCCACGGGCGTGTTCGCGACCACCGCGGTCAATGCCGCCGGGCGCGAAGGCCTGTTGGCCGGCAATCCGGGGCAGCTCTGGGTGCAGTTCATCTCGGTGGCGGCCACGGTGGTGTACGCCTTCGTGATGACCTTTGTAATTCTCAAGGTGGTGGACGCGACGATGGGCCTGCGGGCGAGCGAAGAGGACGAGGTGATGGGGTTGGATCTCTCGCAGCACGGCGAGCAAGCGTACGACCTCTAAACGATAGGGAAATGACGACCGTGACGACCTTTACAGCACCACGCGATTGGCATAGAAATCCGCCACGCTCGGAGCGAGGAGAATACGATGAAAAAAGTTGAGGCGATCATCAAACCGTTCAAGTTGGATGAGGTAAAAGAGAGCCTCAGCGCGATCGGCATCCAGGGCCTGACGGTGAGCGAGATCAAGGGTTTCGGGCGCCAGAAGGGCCACACCGAGCTGTATCGCGGTGCCGAGTACGTGGTCGACTTTCTGCCCAAGGTGAAGCTCGAAATCATCGCCACGGACGAGAAGGTGCCGGAGGTCGTCGCGGCGATCGAGAAGGCCGCCAAGACCGGCCGCATCGGCGACGGTAAGATCTTCGTTCTGCCGGTGGAAGAGGTCATTCGCATCCGCACCGGCGAACGCGGTAGCGACGCGATCTGATCGGCTGTCCCACCTCGAGATAGTTGCAACCAGCTCCCCCGGCTGGGGAGCCAATACACGACAGGGAGGTTCAATCCGAATGACGCCAAAAGAGGCAGTCAAGTTCGCCAAGGACAAGAAGGCGGTCTGCGTCGATCTCAAGTTCCTGGATTTTCTCGGCATCTGGCAACATTTCACGGTGCCGATGAGCGAGATGAAGGAGTCGCTGTTCGACGAGGGCCTCGGCTTCGACGGGTCGTCGATTCGCGGCTGGCAGCCGATTCACGCCTCGGACATGCTGGTGATCCCCGATCCGTCGACGACCGTGCTGGATCCGTTCACCAAGGATGTGACGCTCAGCCTGATCTGCAACATCGTCGACCCGATCACCAAAGAGGAATACTCGCGCGACCCGCGCAACATCGCGCGCAAGGCCGAGACGTACCTCAAGTCGACCGGCATCGGCGACACGGCGTACTTCGGCCCGGAGCCCGAGTTCTTCGTGCTCGACGACGTGCGGTTCGACCAGAACCAGCACTCGGGGTACTACTTCATCGATTCGGGCGAAGGCGCGTGGAACGTCGGGCGCGACGAGAAGCCGAACCTGGGCTACAAGCCGCGCTACAAGGAAGGCTACTTCCCGGTTCCGCCCACCGATTCGATGCAGGACATTCGCCAGGAGATGGTGAACGTCATGGAGAGCATCGGCATCGTGGTCGAGAAGCAGCATCACGAGGTCGCCACGGCCGGTCAGGCCGAGATCGACGTGCTGTTCTCGCCGCTGGTGAAGATGGCCGACACGCTGATGTGGTTCAAGTACATCGTCAAGAACGTCGCCCGCCGCAACGGCAAGACCGCGACGTTTATGCCCAAGCCGATTTTCGGTGACAACGGCAGCGGCATGCACACGCATCAGAGCATCTGGAAGGGCGACAAGCCGCTGTTCGCCGGCAACGGGTACGGCGGCATGAGCGAGCTGGCGATGCACTACATCGGCGGCATCCTCAAGCACGCGCCGGCGCTGGCGGCGTTCACCAACCCGACCAACAACAGCTACCGCCGCCTGGTGCCGGGTTTCGAGGCGCCGGTCAATCTCGCCTACTCGAGCCGCAACCGCTCCGCGGCCATCCGCATCCCGATGTACTCGCCGAGCCCGAAGGCCAAGCGCATCGAGGTGCGTTTCCCCGACCCGGCCTGCAATGGCTACATGGCCTTCGCCGCCATGCTGATGGCGGGGCTCGACGGCATCGAGAACCGCCTCTCGGCCGGAGATCCGCTCGACAAGGATATCTACTCGCTTACGCCCGAGGAGCTGAAGGGCGTGCCCTCGATGCCGGCATCGCTGGACAAGGCGCTGGAGAACCTGCGCAATGACCACGCGTTCCTGCTCAAGGGCGACGTCTTCACCGAGGATGTCATCGAGACGTGGATCGATTACAAGATGGCGAACGAGGTGTCGGCGATCCGCTTGCGCCCGCATCCGTACGAGTTCGCACTCTACTACGACTGCTAGGAACTCCGCGCCGACGCGGGGATGAGAATGGGGCCGGTGCGCATGCGCACCGGCCCTTTTTCTTTTAGATCTCTGCGGGCCGCGTGCCGGTCTCGGCGTCGCTCGACGGAGCGAACAGCGAGTGGATCAGCAGAATGCTGACGCCGATGCTGATGAACATGTCGGCGACGTTGAACGCCGGCCAGTGGTAGCCGCGCCAGAACACGTCGAGGAAGTCGGTGACCTGACCGAGCATGACCCGGTCGATCAAGTTGCCGATCGCACCGCCCAGGACGCCGGCGATGGCAAACAGCAGCCAGCGCTGTTGGGCGGGGATCTGGCGCACGAAGTAGACCAAGGCGACGATGGCCAGCGTCGCGGCAGCGAGAAAGAAGGGCACGCGGACTGCCTCGCTGGCACCGGCCATGAGACTGAACGCGCCGCCGGAGTTGCGCACGTGCGTGAGGTGGAAGAACGAGTCGATCACCGGCACCGATTCGTAGAGTGCGATCGACTGGCGCACAGACCACTTGGTGAGCTGATCCAGCGCGACGACGCCGGCGGCGATGGCGATCACGAAGGTGTGCTTGTGCATGCTAAGGCTGAACGGCCGTGGCGCAGCGACCGCACAAACCGGGATGCTCGGCGTTGCCGCCGACATCTTCGCGGTAGTTCCAGCAGCGCTCGCACTTGGCGCCGCGCGCCGACTCGATGGCAACGCGAATGTCCGCTGCCAGGGGGCTGGTGTACTGTGCGTCGAGGTCCGCCGCGAGCTCCACCTGCGAGACGATGAACAGCGCCGGCAGGAGCTCGCGCTGCTCTTCCAACAGCGGGTGCAAGCCGTCGTTGCCCGCTAGACGCACGCGCGCGTCGAGCGAGTGCCCGATCGCGCCCTGCTGCCGCGCCGTCTCGAGCGCTTTGGTCACCGCCGTGCGGGCGGCCAGTAGCCGCTCCCATTTCGCGGCCAGCCCATCGTCGACCAGCGCGCCGTCGACGGCCGGCAGACCGGCCTCGAACACGCTGGCGGGCTTGTCGCCGGGGACGTACGACCAGATCTCGTCGGCCGTGTAGGACAGAATCGGCGCCATCAGGCGGGTCAGCAGATCGAGCGTGCGCCACAGCGCCGTCTGCGCGGCGCGCCGCCCAGCATCGGCCGCGGTCGAGCAGTAGAGGCGGTCCTTGGCGATGTCCAGGTACAGCGCGCTGAGATCGACGGCGCAGAAATTCACCAGCCCCTGCACGACGTGATGGAAGGCGAACTGGTCGTAGCCTTCGAGCGCTCGCGCCAGCAACCGCTGCCCGCGGTGCAGAATCCAGCGGTCGAGCTCGGGCAGCGCCGCCACCGGCACGGCGTGCTGTGCGGGGTTGAAATCGGACAGGTTGCCGAGCAGGAACCGGCAGGTGTTGCGGATCTTGCGGTACGATTCGAGTAGCGGCGTGACGAGGTTCTGCGAGAAACAGGTGTCGGCGGTGAAATCGACCGAGGTAAACAGCAGGCGCAGGATGTCGGCGCCGTGCTTGGCGATGATCTCGTCGGGCGAGACGACGTTGCCCAACGATTTGGACATCTTCTTCGCGCCTTCGTCGAGGATCAGGCCGTGCGTCAGGACGCTGCGGAACGGCGCGGCGTGCTCGGTCGCGACGCTGGTGATCAACGAGACCTGAAACCAGCCGCGGTGCTGGTCGACGGCTTCGACGTAGAGGTCGGCGGGCCAGCCCAGGCCGCCCTCGCGCAGCACGATCTCGTGCGAGCAAGCGGCATCGAACCAGACGTCGAGAATATTGTTGTCCGTATCGAACGCTTCACCGCCGCATTCGCAGCGATAACCGGCCGGCATGAGCTGCGCCGGCTCGAGCTCGTACCACGCGTCGGAGCCGTGCTCGGCGAAGACCGCTTCGACATGCCGGATGACGTCGGGCTCGGCGTGGTAGCGGCCGCAGCCGCGGCAGCGAAAGGCGGGGATCGGCACGCCCCAGGCGCGTTGGCGCGACAGGCACCAGTCGGGGCGGGTCTCCATCATGTGGAAGATGCGGTCGTGACCCCAGCGCGGCACCCAGGCGACGCGATCGATCTCGGCCAGGGCCGTGCTGCGCAGCGCCGCGTGGTCGATGCGCAGAAACCACTGCTCGGTGGCGCGGAAGATGAGCGGGTTCTTGGAGCGCCAGCAGTGCGGGTAGGAGTGCGACAGTGGCTCGCTGTGCACCAGCGCTCCGCTGGCGCGCAAATCTTCGACGACCCGCGGGTTGGCTGCGAAGACTTCCAGCCCGACATACGGTCCGGCTTCGGCGGTAAAGCGGCCGTGCGCGTCGACCGGCGTCAGCACGGGCAGGTCGTACTTCTGCCCGACTTGAAAGTCCTCGTAGCCGTGCCCCGGCGCGGTGTGCACGCAGCCGGTGCCGGTGTCGGCCGTGACGTGACTCTCGAAGACCAGGCGCGAGGAGCGGTCAAAGAGCGGATGGCGGAAGACGTCGGCGCCATCGAGCGGCGCGAGGTCGACAGGCAGGCGCTTGATCTCGGGTCCCAGGCCGGTGGCAGCGAGGAAGGCATCGACCAGGCGCGCCGCGACGATGACGTACTCGTCGCCGACGTGCAGGGCGACATAGTCGAGGTGTGGGTTCAGGCACACGGCCAGGTTGGCCGGCAGCGTCCACGGTGTGGTGGTCCAGATCACCGCGGACAGCCGGTCGGCCGCCGCGCCGAGCTCTTCCCGGTCGCCGTCCCTGGTCGCCAAGGTCCGCGCCTGCTCGGGCGTGCCGCTGAAGCGAAAGCGCACGTAGATCGACGGCGAGGTGTGGTCGCTGTACTCGACCTCCGCTTCCGCCAGCGCGGTCGAGCACACCGAGCACCAATGGACCGGGCGCAGGCCGCGGTAGATGAAGCCCCCCTCGACCAACTTGCGGAACATGCGCACGATGCCAGCTTCGTACTCCGGCGACATGCTGAGGTATGGCCGATCCCAGGCGCCGAGCACACCGAGCCGCTGAAACTGCTCGCGCTGAATCTGGTAGAACTTCTCCGCGTAGGCGCGGCAGCGGCGGCGGATCTCGAGCTGCGACATATCGCGCGCCGCGGCGCCCAGCTCGCGCAGCACCTGGTGCTCGATCGGCATGCCGTGACAGTCCCAGCCGGGGACGTACGGCGCGTGCCGTCCGGCCATGAGCTGGCGCTTGACGATGACGTCCTTGATGATCTTGTTCAGCGCGGTGCCGAGGTGGACGTTGCCGTTGGCGTACGGCGGCCCGTCGTGCAGCACGTAAGGCTCGCCGCCCGCGGTGTGCGCGAGCAGATGCTCGTACAGCCCTTCCTGTTTCCAGCGCGCCAGGATTTCCGGCTCCCGCACCGGCAGGTTGCCGCGCATCGGGAAGTCGGTTTTGGGGAGGTTGAGCGTCTGCTTGTAGTCCATAGGCGCGTGCGGGGCGAAGTCCGGGGTGCAGGCCGCCGCCGCGTGGGTCGACGAGAGAATCTTTGCGCGGCCGCAGGGTCCGGAAAAGCAGGCGTCTCATAGCAGTCCGGTTCCGCCAGTTCAATTCAACGGCGGGCACAGTGGCAACCGCGGGCGGGTTTCGATAGCATCGACCCACACTCAATTTGGAGAGCAGCAGCGCATGGCGAAGCGGATGGTGACGAACTTCTCCCGGCAGGGGTTTCCGAGCTACGAAAAGATCGACGAGGACGGCCAGGCCAAGCCCTGTGTGTACGGGGTGCCGTGGGTCAACCCGGATACGATGGCGACGATCGGCAAGCACGGGCACAAGCGCAGCGGACCGAAGGGTGAGCCCCTGGCAGAGAAGCCGCGCGAAAAGGACTGACCCCGCGTGGCGGCAGGAGACGCAGGGCGCACGATTGGGCCCGTGCCGCATCTGCGCGCCCCGGCCTGGGCGGCCATCGAGGGCTTGCGGCACGGATTCTTCGGCCGCAGCGGCGGCGTCAGCCAGGGGCCGTTTGCTTCACTCAACCTGTCGGCGCGGGTCGGCGACGACGCGGAGTGCGTCAGCGCCAATTGGGCGACCGTGGCCGAAACGCTGCCGGGCGTGGCTATCGTCCGCATGCAGCAGGTACACGGTGATCGCGTCGCCCACGTGACGACCGGCGAGACGGACGTCGGGGAAGCCGATGGCCTGATCAGCGCGCGGCCGGGCCTCGGTCTGGCGGTGCTGACGGCCGATTGCGTGCCGATCCTCATGGTATCGCCTGCTGCCGGGGTCGTGGCCGCCGTACACGCCGGTTGGCGCGGCACGCTGGCCGGCATCGCGGCAGCTGCGGTCGAGGCGGGTCGCACCGCCTGTGGGGTCGATCCCGGCGACTGGCTCGCCGCTCTGGGGCCCTCGATCGGCGGCTGCTGCTACGAAGTGGAAGCCGAGATCGGCGCGGCTTTCTGCGGCCGCTGGGGTTCAGCCATGCGAGACGCGTGGCAGCCTGCGGGGGGGCGCGGTCAGCTCGACTTGCGGCGCGCCAACCGGGAGATTCTGATCGCCGCGGGGGTTCGATCCGAGGGCATCGTCGACGTCGGGCCGTGCACGGCATGCGCCAGCGACGAGTTGTTCTCGCACCGCCGCTCAGGTGGGCGCACCGGCCGTCAGCTCAGCGTGATCGCCTGGACCTGAGATCGACGTTGTGGCAGCGCCAGGGGACTGGTAGATTGCAGGTCCGAGGAGGAACGCTCATGAAGCGAATATTGATCGCGGCGGCAATCGCGTGTGCGGTGGTGATGGGCAGCGGCAGTGCCCGCGCCAGCTCCGAGCCCGACAAGTACGAGGACGGCATGATGCACCCGCTGCGCCTCGCCTACTACGCTGCCCATCCGGTGGGGTTTGCGATCGAATGGCTGGTCGGCCGCCCGTTCCATTACATCATCTCGCGCCCCTATCTGGACGCCTTCTTCGGCTATCATTCGCTGGAAGAAGAGGGCACGTATCGCCGTCTCGGCGAGCGCTTCTAACTCGTTTCCGGCTGTGAATCGGCGCCGCCCGCTGGGGCGGTGCCGGTGCCTCAGCGTTGCCCGCCGCGCAGCTGTTGCCGCGCGCGATGCCGTTCGAAGGCCAGATCGAGCAACTCGGTGATCAGGTCGCGGAACGGCAACCCCGAAGCCTCCCACAGCTTCGGATACATGCTGATCGACGTAAATCCCGGTATCGTGTTGATCTCGTTGACGTACACCCGGTCGGTCCCGCGCTCGAGCAGGAAGTCGACGCGCGCCATCCCGGCGCACTCCAGCGTGGCGTAGACTTGCACGGCGAGCGCGCGCACCGACTCCTGCACCGGTGCGGAGATCGGCGCAGGGATCAGCAGCCGCGCCTGGCTCTGGGCGCTGTATTTGGCCGCATAGGAGTAGAAGTCGGCCTCCGGCGCGATCTCGCCGACGATCGACGCCCGCGGCGCATCGTTGCCGAGCACCGAGCACTCGATCTCGCGCGCGTCGATGCCCTCCTCGACCAGGACTTTGCGGTCATAGGACAGGGCTTCGATGACGGCCGCGTCGAGCGCGTTCGGGTCGGAGACCTTGGTGATGCCCACTGACGATCCGAGGTTGGCCGGTTTGACGAACACCGGGCTGCCGAGGGCGTGCACGCGCGCGCGAATGGCCGCGGCGTCTGTGTCCCAGGCGCGCTGCGTGAAGACCTCGAAGCGCACCACCGGGAAGCCCGCCTCGCGCAGCAGGCGCTTCTGAACGTCCTTGTCCATGCCGACGGCCGAGCCGAGCACGCCGGCGCCGACGTAGGGCACGCCGAGCATATCGAGCAGTCCCTGGATCGTCCCGTCCTCGCCGAAAGGCCCGTGCAGGACGGGAAAGACCAGGTCAAGTCGGGGCAGATCACGCCCGGGATTGCCCAGATCGATCAGCCCGTACGACCCGCCGCGCGGCGCCAGGACGACCTCTGCGGCGGCGCCGGCCCCGGCATCGTCGGTGAGGCGCCCAAAGCTCTCTTCGCTGTGCAGATGCCAGCGCCCGTCGCGTCCGATGCCGATCAGGGTCAGCGCGAAGCGCCCGCGATCGATGGTGTCGACCACCGCGCGGGCGGAGCGGATGGAGATCTCGTGCTCCCCGGATCGCCCACCGAAAATCAGCCCGACACACTGCTCGTTGCGCATCGCTTCGCCCCCGTCGATGACAAGCCGCAGCAGTAGCACACGGGGCGAGTCGCGACGACTTCCACGACCGTGGGATCAAAACTCTTGCGCGATTCTGCCGAATGTGAGATCTGACGTTTCGTAGACAACACGACCAAGGACACAGGACCAAAACCCGTGCGTAAACTCCAACATCAGACGATGAGCCATTTCGGCGCCCGTGACGCGGCCTGGACCGCGCGCGCGGCATCGTTCCGCTCGGGTTCGCTAGTGGTGGTAACGCGCACCACGAAGATTAACCCGGGCGAGGCGTCCGGTGGTCCTGTGAGGGGGAAAACCCCTTAAGAGACGAAAATTCTCTCACAGGAGAAAGGGCCACCGGACGCGAGACCGGTGGCCCTTTTTTTTGGCCCTTTTCCAGGCGCGGGGGGTCAAGGCTGAGCGAACCTGACCGGCCGGCAGGGAGCTGAGCGATACACGCGCAGATGCTGAATGAACGAATCGTAAGGAGGAGAAAGGACGATGCAAGAGCTGAATGCGGCGGTGGTGTCAGAGCGTTTGCGACAGGTGGTGGCGGACGAGCCGAAGGCATTCGCCTACGACATCGGCGTCAGCCTGTCGGCGGTCTACAACTACCTCAACGGCCGAATCCCATCGACCGAGGTGCTGTTCCGCATCGCGCGCCACACGGGGCGACCGATGGAATGGTTTCTCGAAGGCGCCGAGGTGGAGATGCTGTAC
>CAYVUV010000022.1:0-10899 GCA_964455095.1 uncultured Binatia bacterium (SeqCode) | reverse complement strand
GTCTGGGTTGGCCGGCGGCGAGATGCGCAGATCGTCCGGCCCCTTGCCCATGGCGACCAGGACGAACGACAGGCGCAGCGAGAGCGCCGGCGGCAACGGGTCCGGCAGCGCCGCCGGCAGGGTGCCGGCCGGGTAGAGGCGGTGGCGGCCCTCCAGCATGCTCGCCCCATAGCGCCCCAGCGTGGCGACCATCTCGATCTCGTCGTCGGGACGAAAGGCCGCCAGCCCATCTGCGTGCGCGCTCTCGATCTCGGCGAAGTAGATGCTGGCGTAGACGTCGTTCCCCGCCGCGTCGCGCAGCCGCGAGGCGGGGCAGCCGGTCAGCCGGCCGATCGCCTTCCAGTGCAGGTCCTGACACTGCGCCAGGAGCGCGACCTCGCCGAGTGCGCCGGAGATCGTGTGCGGCATACCGAGATGCCAGTAACTGCGCGATTGATCCATGAGTCGAGAAGTGTGCGCCCGTTCCACACCGTAGGTCGGATGGCCGGCGCAGGACAAGTCCGACCTTGCGCTGCGCGCGCACGGCTGGCAGGCTCCGCGGCATTTCCTCGAGGTGCGCTCCGGGACCCGGCCCGGGTGCGGGAGAACGATGCGATCTGCTCGCTTGGTGTTGGTCTGGCTCTCGTTCCTGGTTGGAGCGGCGTCGTGCAGCAAATTGTCGGAGCCACCCAACGTCATCCTGGTGGTGGTCGACACGCTGCGCGCCGATCGCGTCGGCGCCTACGGCAACACGCGCGGGCTGACGCCGTTCATCGACGAGCTGGCCCAACGCGGTACGGTGTTCGCCAACGCCTACGCGCCGAGCTCCTGGACGATTCCGTCGGTCGCCTCGCTGTTCACCTCGCGCTATCCGACGCAGCACAAGGCCACGAGCTTCAAATCCGTCCTCTCCGACACGGAAGTTACGCTGGCCGAGAAGCTGGCGGCGCACGACTACCTGACGGGTGGCTTCTCGGCCAACTTTCTGCTGACGCCCACGGGCGGATTCGGGCAGGGCTTCCAGCAGTGGCTGGCGCTGTCGCCCAGCGCGGGTCTGAAAGTCCGCGGCGAGCAGCTGCGCCGCGAGAGCTTGCCCTGGGTGTGGAACGCGTGGCGTCCCGGGGCGTCGCGCCGCGTGCTGTTGTATCTCCAGTACATGGAGCCGCACGGCCCGTACGAGCCGCCGCCGGAGTATGCCGAACGCTTCCAGGTGCCGGGCGCGACGGCGGAACAGGTGCGCGCGGCCAACGTCAAGTTGAACGAAGCGCGCCTCAAGGAGATTTCACCCGCCGACGCCGAGTTGCTCGTGTCGCTCTACGACGCCGAGGTAGCGGCGGTCGACGCCGAGCTGCGCCTGATGTTCGCCAACCTGGAACGACGCGGGCTGTCGAAGAACGCCATCGTGATCATCACCGCCGACCACGGCGAGGAGTTTCGCGAGCACGGGCTGATGATGGGTCACGGCGCCTCGCTGTTCGAGCCCGTGGTGCGCATCCCCCTGATCGTCCTGGCGCCGGGAACCGGTGGCGGCCCGGCGGTGCGCAGCAATGTGTCGCTGATCGATGTCGCGCCGACGATTCTCGATCTCGTCGGGTTGGCGCCCGAGCCGCGCTTCCAGGGGCGCTCGCTGGTGCCGCTGCTGAATCGAGAGGCGACGCTGCGCAACCGGGTTGCCGGATGGTTCGGTGGCTTGCGCCGGGCGCGCGCAGAGGCGGACATCGTGCTCGAGTTGGAGCCGACCGGTTCGAAGATCGATTTCCGCGCCCATCAGCAGGGACTCGTGCGCGAGCGACTGAAGCTGTTGGTCGACAAGAAGGGCCAGACTGAACTGTTCGACCTCGACAAAGACCCCGCGGAGCTTGCACCGGTCGCCTCCGACCCGCAGCGCGAACAACTCCACGCGGCACTTGCCCAGCAGCTCGAGGCACTCGCGGCGCTCGCGAGCTCGACCAACCAGACCCAGTCGCTCGACGACGCCACCCGCGAGAAGCTGCGCGCGCTCGGGTATCACTTCTGACCTGATCTCTCGGAGCGCGGCGTTTCCACGCGATTCCCCGCCCCCGGCCGACGCTGCGGCCGCTGCAGCGCCAGCGCGCGCCCATAGCGGGCCATCGGCTTCGGCGAGCAGGGATTCGAGGCCGTCGTAGTTGCGGCGGAAGAATTCGACGAGCAGTGGCGGGAAGAGAATCGGGGCGACGTGGACGAACTTCTGCAAGGTCAGCGGATAGAGCAGCACGTCCGGCCGGTAGGGGACAATGGCGCGCAGCACGACGGCATCGCGCATCTGGTAGGGGAACGCCTGGGCGAGGTTGAACACATGCGCCGGGAGGCCGGCGCTGGCCAGTGCTCCATTGAGGCGCGCGCTGAGGGTCTGTTCGACGGGCAACGGCAGGCCGTACACGGCGCTGTTGCCGAGCAGCGCGATGCGGCTGCTCGCCGGGCTGCGCGGGGCGGTGCCAGCACAATTCATGCTGGCGCAGCAGCAACTCGAGTCAGAACACGTGCCGGCAGCGCATGCAGGCGCTGGCCGCCTTCGAACACCGGGGGCACACACGGCCACGGCGCGGCCACCGCGGGGGCGCCGACCAGCAGCGCCGTGGCGAGCACCAGCCCGAGCGCGCCGTTGCGCGCGACTCCCCTCACTCGTGCTCCCGTGCCGCACGCTGGCGCAGGATCGGATCGAGCGCCTCTGCGACGGCCGCCGCGATGCGCTGATGCCCGGCCGGCGTGACGTGCAGCGAGTCGATGAAGTCATCGGCCGGCAACAGGTCGTGCAAGTCGAGATACGGCAGATCGAGTGTGCGCGCCTGCTCGGCGAGCCACTGGTTGTATTCGGCGATGATGGCGTTGGAGTAGCGCACGTTATAGCAATCGCCGACCGGCTCGTGAGCGATCGGCCAGTTGATCAGCAGCACCGCGGCGCCGGTCTCGGCGCGCAGGTGCGCCAGGTAGGCCGGCATGTTCCACGTCTGCCAGTCCGGGTAGTGCAGGGCGTTCTCCTGGATCGTCTTCTCGCAGTCGTACTGGAGCTGCCGCCGCCCGAGCTTGGGCATGCGGTCGGGCGGCAGTGCGGCGACGCGGCGGGTCAGCGCTTCCGCGTGCTGGCGCGCGGCGGCGCGCGCGAAGACGCCGAGCTGGCGCAGCTCGCGGAAGCGGCGCTGCGCGAGCGACTCCGCCTCGACCACCGGGCGGTAGAGCGCGATCGGCTCCTCGATGCCGGGCGGCGGCGCGGCGATCATCTCGGCCAGCGCGCCGGTGTTCTGCTCGAAGAAGGTGACCAGCTGGGGTGGGAAGAAAGCGGGGGCGTAGTGGAACATGTCGGCCAGAGTGAGCGGGTAGACCAGCACGTCGGGGGCGTAGCGCATGGTTTCGTGCATGATCAGGGCGTCGCGGATCTGATAGGTGAAGATCCATCCCAGGTTGAAGAGATGCGCCGGGAGATCGGCCGCGGCGAAGTGCTCGTTCAGCCGCGCACCGAACGACTGCTCGACCGGCAGCGGGAAACCGAACACCGCCGAGTTGCCGAACAGCGCCACGGCCTGCTCGCCGCGCGGGCGGCGCCAGCACAGCTCGTGCTGGCGCAGCAGCGGCTCCAACCACAGCACGCGCACGCCCTCGAGCGGGTGCAGCCGCTGCCCGCGCTCGTACTGCGGCGGCAGACAGAGCAGCGGCCGCGCCGCCACCGGACTCGCCGTCAGCAGCAGCCAGGCGCTAAAAAGCCACGTAAATGAACTGCGGGGCATCGTTGTTCCACAGCGCCAACACGGCCAGCAGCATCAGCGCGTAGAGGGCGACGGTCGCGGCGGATTTGAGCGTTGGCATCGATTCTACCGCCTTTCGCACTTCCAGTGACGTCTCGCGCGAGGATTCCTTCTCCCGGATGGGAGAAGGTCAGGATGAGGGGGATACCATTGATCGGCGAAGCCGCTCCCGGGCTCTGGCCAGCCGACGAGAACTTCATGCGTGGCCTTCGACGCTATTGAATCCCCCTCACCCAACCCTCTCCCATCCGGGAGAGGGCCCGGAGTTGTGCCGAAGGGCGGAAATTGAGGGGCGGGGTTCATCAAACGTTACCCCCAGACCAGCAGGGCTCGGGTCATCTTCGCCACCGTCCCGATCGGGTAGAAGAAGATCAACCACCCGTAGCAGACGAACACATACGTGACGGCCCAGCCGAGCAGCTGGCGCGGCAGGCTGTCGCCGAACAGGCGCGGGCGCCAGCGGCGCAGGCCGGCTTCGAGCACCAGCCCGAAGCCGTGGTAGAGGCCCCACAGGGCGAAGTTCCACGCCGCGCCGTGCCACAACCCGCAAATGAACATCGCGGCGAGCAGGTTGAAGGCGCGCCGCGCGCGGTTGCCGCCGAGCGGAATGTAGATGTAGTCGCGGATCCAGGAGCTCAGGCTGATGTGCCAGCGCCGCCAGAACTCCTGCAGGCTGGTCGAGAAGTAGGGGCGGTTGAAGTTCTCCGGCACGCGCAGGTTGAGCAGCTGCGCCAGGCCGATGGCGATGTCGCTGTAGCCGGCAAAGTCGTAGTAGATGCGGAACCCCTGCAGCACCGCGAGCGCGACCACGACCGGGCCGTTGTAGTCGAGCGCGCTCTCGAACACCTTGATGTACTCGACCAGGAGGTCGGCGATGCAGATCTTCTTGAACAGGCCGCGGATGACGCGCTTGACGCCCGCGGCGACCAGCGCCCGGTCGGGATTGGCGAGCGCGTCGAGCTGCGGGACGAAGTCCGGGTACCGCTTGATCGGCCCGGCCGCCAGCGTCGGGAAGAAGATGGCGAAGACGGCAAAGCGCACCGGGCTGCGGATCGGCTCGCGGCCATGGGCGCGCACTTCGTAGAGGTAGTGCAGAAACTCGAAGGTGAAGAACGAGATGCCGAGCGGGATGGCGGGCGAGCGCCACTCGACGACGGCTTGCGGGACGCCGATGTGCGCGAGCCCGAGCACCGTCAGCGCGCTGCGCAGGAGGAACTCGGAGTACTTGTAGAACACCAGCGCGCCCACCACCACGACGGCGGTGACGGCGAACATCGACGGGCCAGCGCGCCGCGGCGTGCGCAGAGCCGTGGCGTAGGTGAGGATTGCCAGCGCGATGATCGGCGTCATGCCGGCGGGGCCGGCGAAGTGGTAGTGGAAGACGGCGCTCGCGGCGAGCAGCCAGTACAGCTTCACCGGTCGCGGACACAACCAGTAGACGGGCACCGCGACGGCCGCGAAGATCCAGAACCACGATTCGAGAAACAGCATCTGCCGGGGGCCCGGCGGCGGACACTAGAACAGCCGCGCCGCAAGGCGCAAACCGTGCCGGCGCAACCGTGCTTGTCCTCGGTGGCAACAGGCGGCTATCGTGCGCGCGGCCATTTTCCGCATGCACTCCGACCGCGCGCACATTCGCCTCCTGATCGCGGAGATCGGCATTCCGCTGCTGTTCGTCGCCCTGCTCGACGTCGCCTTCGGCTGGTACGCCGCGCGCACCCCCACCGTGCCGTTGCCGCAGCTCTTCGGCTCGCCGACCACGGCTGGCAAGTTCCTCGCCTTCCGCCAGGCGACGCGCCGCCAGCACGCCTTCGACGTGATGTTCATGGGCATGTCGCAGATGATGCGCGTCAACGGTCAGGCGCTGCGGGAAACCCTGGGGGCGCACGCTGAGCGGCCGGTCGCGGTGTTCAACTTTGCCGGTCCGTACCATTCCTTCGCCTTCGATGAGCGCCTGCTGCTGCACATCGTGCTGCCGCTCGCCAAGCCGGCCGTGGTGGTCTACGGCGTGACGCCGCTGGCGCTGCTCAACGAGCCGCGCACTGTCGCGGCGACCGAGATGGTGACCGATCGCTACCCGGTCTTCAGCATGTATACCGGCGGGCCGTCGGCGCGTCTGGGCGGGTTCGCCCTGATGCACGTCAGCCTGCTGCGCTACCGCGAGGTGATCCGCGACGCGCTGATGCGCGGGGGGTGGAGGCCCGACCCGTTCGGCCAGCAAGCGCGCGCCGCGACCGACTCGGGCGACGTGCCCCTGCTCACCGTGCACAAGCCGGTCGTCGGGCTCAACGCGCGCGAAGGCCGCAACCGGCAGCAGTTCGCCGACTTCGACTCGGTCATGCGCGACACGCGCCTGTTCTCCAACCTGGTCGACTTCGCCGGCTTCTGCGCCGCGCACGGCATCGAGCTGGTGGTGCTCAACCACCCGGTCCACCCGCTGTTTCTCCGGCTGCTGCCCCAGGGGCGCGCCGACTACGACCGCTATCTCACCGCGCTGCGCGGCACCGCCCAGCGCGCGCACGTCCGCCTCTTCGAGCCCATCCCTGACGGCATCGGCCCGCCCGACCTGTTCCAGGACACCGTGCACCACAACTCCGCCGGCGGCGAGTGGCTGACTGCGGAGGTCGGGCGGTATCTGATGGAGAACGCGTTGGTGGCCAAGTGAAGTTTCCGCTCCCCCTTTTCTGGTCCCCCCTCCTTTCCAAGGAAGGGGTTCGGGGGAGGTCGATCTCGCGTCTACCCGTCGAAAATCACCTCCCCTAGCCCCTCCTTGGAAAGGAGGGGGACCAGAAGAAGCGGGGACCGGAAAGATCACACCACCAGCAGCTCGGACGGGTCGTTGGCGTAGGCCGAGGGGGCGAAGAACCAGCCTTCGATGGCCCGGCGCGGGCGCGGCGTGGTTTGGAAGATCGCCGTGCGGTGCAGCGACCAGTGGTCGAAGAAGAGCACGTCGCCGGGTTCGAACTCGGGCGTCCAGACCTCGGCGCCGGGGAGCTCGCGCGCGATATGCTCGGGGGGGACCGTCCAGGCATACGGGCTGCCGTCGAGGAGCTGCGGGATGATGCGATCCAAGCGCCGCGGGATCACTTCGAGGCCCGGCGAATCGCTGCCGCAGCGCGACAGCGCCATCCACGCATTCAGGCTGCGAATCTCGGTGCCGAGGAAGGCGCCGTCCTGGTGCCAGCCGGCCACTTTGACCGCCTGATCGATGCGGCGCAGCGTACACTTCCTGACCGAGAGCGCCGGGCGTTCGCCGAAGTACGACCACACCATCTTGTCGAGCTGCAGGTCGCGGATGGTCTGCACGTACTCGTACAGGGCCCGCGGCGAGTCGGCCGCGAAGACGCCGAACGCGGTGCGCGCCACCTCGCGGTGGATGCCGCCGTCGGGAACCCCCTCGAGCGGATCGAACCACTGCGCCGTGTTGGGCGAGGTGTCACCGGCCTCGACGCGATCGCGGGCGGCAAATGCCAGATCGACGATCTCGCTCAAGCGGGCGGCGCGCGCCGGCGGCACCAGCCCGCGCACCAGCAGGTGCCCGTGTTGCAAGACACCGGTCTTGAGCGCGCCGGCGTCGAAATCGCTGGCGCGGATCTCGAGCGGTCCGTCGCCGCGCGCCGGCGCCGCCGGCAGCTTGAAATGCGGCCACTGCGGCGGGGCCAGCGAGAAGTCGAGCTGCCGATACGCATCGCGGCGCACGCGCACCAGGCGCCGCTCGATGGCGGGATCGCGCTGCAGCTGATTCGCCACCACCAGCGCATCGAGCGCTTCGAGCAGGCGGTGCTCCGCCTGCAGCGCATCGGCCAGGGCGCGGGCGCGCGCGGCGTCGAGACCATGGCGCAGGATCTCGTCGCGCAACGCGTCGACGCCGCTGGCGCCGACCGAGACCACCGGCCCGGCAGGCTCGGCTGCGTTGGAACGCCGGGCGGCGCCGGTTATCAACGACTTGATGGACATCGCGCGGGCAAGTGGCTCCGAGTTTCGGTTAGATCGCGGCCAAGTAGCAACCTATTTCTTGCGCGCCCGGGCGACGAAGAAGATCCCGCCGGCCGAGTGTTGCAAGCCGAATTGCTGGATGAAGCGCGCCACGGCGGTGCCGAACGGTCCGAACTCGTAGGGCGGTTTGGGTTCGTAACCGAAGAAGCAGCCGACGTCGCAGAGATCGCAGAACAGGCCTTTGAACCACGGCGCGATGAAGTCGTCGGGCTTCACCTCGACGATGTCGAAATCGGTGCGGCGCAGGAACCCCTCCATCTCGTCCTGGGTGTAGCGAAACTCGGTGAAGCCGAGGCCCTTGCCGCGCCACTTCCAGACCTTCCAGAGCAGCATCAGGAACGGGTTGACCACGAAGCGCCGGAAGGTGTTGTTGAACGGCACCACGACGAAGAACAACCCGCCGGGCTTGAGTGTGCGGTGGATCTCGCGGAAGAGCGCCTCGGGTCCTTCCTCGAAGTGCTCGGCGACGTACGAGGAGAAGGCGGCGTCGAGGCTGTTGTCGGAGAAGGGCGTCGCCAGGATGCTGCCGCGGATCAGGTTCATGTCCGGATCGTGCTCGCGCGCCAGGCGCAGCGGGCCCCAGCTGTCGTCGACGCCGAAGCTGCGGTTGCCGAGCTTTTCGAAAAACGCCATCCACCGGCCGCTGCCGCAGCCCGATTCGAGGACCTTCAGACCGCCCTGGCCGAGGTACTGGCGAAAGGTCGGCGTCGCCTGCTCGTGGTTCTCGATCGTCGACAGGTGCACGTTGAAGTAGGCTTTGCCCGGGTGGTTCTTGGCCCAGGATTCGTCGACCTTGTAGGTCTCGTCCAGGCCCTTCGTCACTTCGTCCCGCAGGTACTGCTTGAAGCTCATCGCTCGCGCTCCTTACTCGGCATAACCCAGGTTTCGCATGCGCTCTTTCGTCTCCGCGTCGATCTCGTGCGCGCGCGCCGGCACCGCGCGCTGCGCGGCGCGGGCGACGAACGCGGTGATGGCCTCGGACGCGCCGGCGCGGGCGGCGTCGTCGAGGCCGTTTGGATTCTTCTCGTGCGGGTCGGCGGCGAGGTCGTAGTACTCGCGCTCGCCGTCGACGCCGGCGATCAGCTTGTGCGTATCGAGCACGACGGCGCGCTCGTGCGGCGACAGGCGCAGCGTCTCCTTCGCCTTGAGGAGCTCGCTGATCGCCGGCGGCGTGGCGCTGGCCCGATGCGTCAGGCGCCACCAGGGCCGCGCCCACCAACTTTCGTGTCCGGCGCCATACGCCGCGGCCAGCGAGCGGCCCTCGTACGGTGCCGGGCGTGGCACGCCGGCGAGATCGAGCAGCGTCGGCGCCACGTCGATCAGCTCGACCATGTCGTGGATGTCGGTGCGCGCGGTGTGCTGCGGCACCAGCAGCAGCAGGGGCACGTGGATGACCTCTTCGAAGAGGGTCTGGTGGTGGCCCATCAGCCCGTGCTCTTCGAACTCCTCGCCGTGGTCGGCGGTGAAGACGACGACCGCGTCGCGCAGCACGCCGCGTTGCTCGAGCCCGGCGAAGAGGTTGCGCAGCTCGGCGTCGAGGCTCATCACCTCGGCATCATAGAAGTCGCGCGCGCCCTGCACGAGCGCCGCGTCGGCATCGGGCTGCGGCAGGTACATCAGGTTGTTGACCGCGTCCAGATCCTGGCGCGGTCGTCCGTCGAGCACGCGCGCGACCATCGCCTCGGGCGGATCGTACGGGGCGTGCGGCTCCATGTAGTGCAGGTAGAGGAACACCGGTGGGCGCTGCGCGCCGAGCCCGTCGAGCCATACGAAGGCCTCGCGGTTGATCGCTTCGGCGCGCGCCTTGAGAAACCCGGGGGCGCCCTTTGGCGTCTCGCGCGGGCGGACCGAGTTCTTGAAGCGGTCGAAGCCCTGCGCGAAGCCGAGCTTGGGTTGAACGAGGATGTTGGCCAGGAACGCGCCGGTGGCGTAGCCGTGCGGCTTGAGCACCTCGGCGAGGGTCAGCTCCTCCTCGGCGAGGGTCGAGCCGAACGAGATGACGTGGTGCTGCGACTGGTAGCGCGAGGTGAACATCGACGCGACCGACGGGTTGGTCCACGACGACTGCGCGTAGGCGCGCCCGAAGACGTAGCCGCGCGCCGCCCGCGAGTCGATGAACGGCGTCAGCCCGCGCGTGCTGCCGTAGGCGCCGAGCCGGTCGGGGCGCAGTGTGTCGACGACGATGAACACGATATCGCGCGCCGGCGCCGCACCGCGGCACGCCGCCAACCAAGCGGCCGCAATCAGGCAAACGGTGAGAGCGGTGAGTCGTCGCATCGGTGCTCCAGACGCACCCCGGCCCCCGCTGGAAGGTGACCGCTGTCGCCGTGGATCGATCTGCGCTCCATATCCGCTCGCGGACCCGGTCGCAACCAGGCCAGTGCGGGCGCGCATGGCTCGGATTTGGCTCTTTCTCCAGGCTCGACTAAGTACGGTCCGACGTCATGACGCCGAACGATCGCGCGAGGGTCCCTTCTCCCGGATGGGAGAAGGACAGGATGAGGGGATACAAGTGATCGGCGAAGCCACCGCCGGCTTTAGTAGGCCTTGCACGAGGGCAAAAGATCGTCTGTGGCCTTCGGCGCCATTGAATCCCCCTCACCTTAATCCTCTCCCATCCGGGAGAGGAAATCAGCGCCAGGCGTACTGAGGGCGGCGGGACGTGGCCGACGCGACACAGCGAAGAGGGCGCACCGCGCTGGCGTTGGGCGGCAGCCTGGCGGTCACGCTCGCCGTGTTTCTCGCCGCCGAGATCGGCGTGCGCGTCGCCGGCGTGCAACCGCGGCCGTGGCCCTCGGCCGACAATCTGATGGAAATGCCCGGCGTGCTCGTCGACCCGCTACTCGGCGCCCTGCCCGAGCCCGGCTGGGACGGGGCATGGTTCGGCACCTTTATGGCGCGCTTCGATGCGCACGGCTTTCGCGAAACCGGTCTCCCCGCGCCGCCGCAGGCCGACACCCGCGTCGTCTTCGTCGGCGATTCGTGTACCTTCGGTTGGGGAGTCGATACGCCCGATACCTTCGTCGCCCAGCTCGACAACCTGCAGCGCGACCCCGGCCCGGCGCATCTGGCGCTGGCCAATGCGGCGTACCAGGGGCACAGCGCGGTGGTTGGGGAGTACAACCTGCGCGAGCGGGTGTTACCGCTGCAACCGGACATCGTC
>CAYVUV010000021.1:0-9168 GCA_964455095.1 uncultured Binatia bacterium (SeqCode) | reverse complement strand
AACTTGGTCATACCGACGCCGATGACGAACACCTTCTTGGCCATGCTGAAATCTCCTTTGATGTGGGGAATCGGTGGAACCGCCCGACGATGCCCGACGGCGCCGCGAGGTGCAAGAACGGGGTGGGTTCGGGGCGTTGTTCTCGGCGCTGGCCTGAGGCCGGTCGTTACATTCCGTCCACGATCAGCGGGCGTCTGCCACGCACGCCCCCTCGGCGCTACAGACCGTCGACTGTGTGCAGGGGTTGAAATCGTCACAGCTCGAACCGATGTGGTCGGGAACGCACTCTCCCGTGCTTGGGATGCAGCGGTGACACTCGGTCGGGAAACACTCGGCTTTCAGCGGCAACGGCGCTCGTTCACATTCGCCCGTCGCGGCGTTGCAGAATTCACCGGTGCACAGATCGCCGTCGTCGGGGCAGACCTTCGGATTTGGCAAGCAGAATGCGACCAAACCCCCCGGTGCAGTACAAGTAGCAGTGAAACAACGGCTCAGCTCTTCGCCCAGCGTGCAGGGCTCGTTCAGCCGTTCCGCAGCCGGTGCGCAGATCAGTGGGGCATCGGGAAACGGCCCAGCGGGTTGGCACGTACCGCAGTCGCTGGCACACGGAGTTCCGGCTGACGCTTTCTCGCCCATACACACGCCGTTCACGCACGTGTCGTTGGTCGTGCAGTCATTGAAATCGTCGCACGCACCGCTGTTCGCTGGCACACCGACGCACTCGCCCTCCTGACACATGCCCGCGGTCTCGCACTCGTTGGAGGTGTTGCACGTTGTCGCGCCCGGAGTTTGCGTGAAGGTTGGTGTCGCACTGGAAGTCGCTGTCGGAGAGTGTGTGTGAGGGGGAGTAGGTGTAGGTGTCGACGTCGTACTCATCGTCGCGGTCGGCGTACGCGAGGTTGAGGTGGACGTCGCACTCGACGTGACTGTCGCAGTGCGGGTACGAGTGGACGAAGGCGACGGCGACGGCGTACGTGTCGTGGTCGCGGTGGCAGAGGGTTCTGTTCCGGTACAGCTCTGCCCGACGCGGGTGACATGGAGTTGGAAGTCGCCTCGTGCCCCCGCGCTGCCGTCGACCACGATCACGGCGCTGTCGCTGCCTTCTGGGTCGTCGCGGTCGAATTCGACGAAGATCCGCGACTGCAGCGTCGCTCCGTCGGCGTTGTCGTTGCACGCAATCTCGGGGCCCAGGCAGGTCTCGCCGCCGCGACGGACGTAGAGCAGGGTGTCGAAGCTGGAGTCGAATGTATCGATGCGGTAACAGCCGTTCTCCGGGGCGCGGAAGCGGTAGCTGCGCTCGGGGGAGTTGTTGCCGCCGTCGCCGCAACTCGCGCCGCGCAACACATTGAACGCGTCCGCGGTCGAGCCTTGCGGCTGGACGCTGGTGAACTCGGGACACGGCCGGTTCGGGGTCGGCATCGGGGTCGGCGGCGGCGCGCCGCATTGCGCGGCGGAGAGGTCCTGACAACTCGGGAGGGAGCGCTCGACGATCTTGTCGTCGTTGACGTCGAAGTCGACGCGGCCGCTGGCGAAGGTGACCAGCGCGCGTCCCAGCTCGTTCTTGGTCGCGACTCCCGTGATGACGGCGCCCGCGCTCGGGCACCGGTTGCTGTCTCCGTCCACGTCGATCGGGAACCCTGCGGCGCCCGCGATGAACTCGCTCGTCGCCGGCACGTCATAGGCGAACACGATGCTCCGGCGGGGCGGGAGACTGAAGCCATTGCCGGGCCGAGCCGCGCACAATCCGGCGTCAATGGTGGGAGTGTCCGTGCTGAACCCATAGGTGGAACGGCCGCCGGCACTGCAAGGCGGACTACCCGCAGAGAGCGACTCCACCAGCCGGCCCCGTTGGGGGTCGGCGAGAGGGGCCAGGTCGGCGAGGCTGAAGAGGTCGCAACCACCACTCGGGCAACGGCAATCGCCACTGTTGCAGCCGTTGCCGAAGCAGAGCAGCCCATCGCCGTCGCGGCCGTTCGGGTTGAAGCACGGGCGTGTCGCGCTATCGAAAACGCCCGAGACAAATGCCTTCTCCAAGGGGAAGGCGAGACCGGAGACGGCACTGACCACGGCTTGCGCCTGGGTCTGGCTGGTCGAGATCGTGCTGCACTCGCTGATGCCGTCGGTCGAGCCGACGACGGTCGTGATCTGCACATCCTCGGTCTGCAGTTCGGGATTTCCCAACGGGTTCTGCAGGACCTGATAGACCTGCCCGTTCGCGGCGCGGTACGCCAGGTCGTGCAGCCCGCCGGAGACGGAGGGGGCATTCGGCGGTGTGGCCAGTGCGGCACGCGGCGGAGATTCGATCGCGCGCGTTTCAGCAAGCGCGTCGCCACCCAACGGGTCGCGGATGACGACGCGCAGCTTTCCCTCCGACGGACAAAGCTCGTCCGGCTCGATCAAGAGATCGACCGGCATCGAGTACTCCACCTCGCCGAGGCAGTCGATCAGCACGCGGCCGTTCTGCGACATGGTGCGCCGATCGCCCACGTCGCTCTCTGTGATCCTCAGATCGAGGAACGTCTGTGCGAAGTTCTCGCCGGTCGATGCGTTGTCGACGAAGAGCTTCCCGGTGGCGTCCATGGTCAGATCGCAGGCGGGGAGCGCGTACGTCTGCTGCAGGGCGAGGTCCGTCGCGGTGAGACGCAACTCGGCCAGCTTCTCGTCGCACGCGGCCGCACCGGGAGCGCAGAATGTGTGTAGAAAGCCGTTGGTCGTCAGCGTCCCGTTGCGGAAGACGCCTGCGCTCGACGCCAGCTCGCACGGCGGGCCGGCGGGCTCGAACCGCTGCGAGAGGTTGGCCAACCGGATCCCACCAGCGGGCGCGATCTCGCTGTAGTTCTCCAGCGCCACGGTGACGATCGCATTGTCCGGCACCTGCGGATCCGGCACGCAGAAGTCGAAGCCGGGATTTCCCGGAACGACGACGGTTCGCCTGTCGACTCCGTTTCGAACCACGTCTTCGCCCGGCAATTTGCACTGCGCGTAGGTCGTCGTGAGGGTGTTCGTTTCGAGGTCGCATCTCGTCAAGAATGTTCCGCTCGTGCTGTCGCCACGCGTGCAGGGCAGCGGAATTGGCTGTCCCGCGCCGCCGCCGGCGTTTCCGGCTCCGGCCCGAGCGAGCGATCGCGTGCGAGCCACACGGAATGTACTGCCGCCGCCAAAGAGGTTCCCGAAGTCGATCGTCATGAACTTCGGCAGCGCGTTGCGATTGGTCTCTTCGGCGCGCGTGGCATCCTCGACGGCGTCGCGACCCTTGCGGCGATAGCAACCGGACATGCTGCGCGCGACACCGTTGATCAAATCGTCAATCGAGACGATGCCATCGCGGTTGGCGTCGGAAGCTGGGCAGTGGGCCTGTTCTGCGGTGCCGAGCGCGATATTGACGGCGAGGATCAGCTCGTTCACGCCGACGCTGCCGCTGCCGTCGCAGTCGGCGGAGCAGGACTGGGCATAGCTCGATGGAGTGAGCGGGCCGGCAGAGAGAAGGATCAAGACTATGAATCTCGACCCGAGTCGGTACCACGCGTTACGTGCGGATCTCCTGGCCAGCACGTTCCCGGAACACACCCCTCGTGCCCGGAGGCTTGCGGAAGCGTCGCTCAAGAGCACAGCGCAGCCGATAGTATCTGAGCGTGCGGTGGTCAAGGAGGTTGCTCGTTGGAGAACCGCGCACCAAGCGCCTGGTACCGATGTGGCGCTAAGGATGCTGGTCGATGCGGAACACGCCGCTGCCGTCCGTGCCGGCATATAGCGTCTTTGGGCTCGCCTGGTCGACGGCGAGCGCGAGAATGTTCGGGTTCTCCAAGCCGTCGTTGATCGGGCTCCAGCCGCCGCCGCCGTTGGCGCTCCTGAACACCCCGCTGCTGTTCGTCCCGGCGTACAACACCTGCGGGCTGGCCGGATCGATCGCCAGCGCGCGAACGAACGTGTCCGTCAGCCCGCTGTCCGCCGCAGCCCAGCTTCCTGCGCCGTTCGTACTCTTGAACACAGCGCCGCCGTTGGTCGCCGCGTACAGCGTTTGGGGGCTCGTCGGATCGATCGCCAGCGCGAAGACGTTCGGGCTGGTCAGACCGCTGCTTGCCGGAGTCCAGCTTCCCCCGCTGTTCGTGCTCTTGAATACACCGGCATCCGCCGTTGCGGCGTAGAGCGTCTGCGGTGTGACCGGATCGATGGCCAGCCCGCGAATGAACGTGGCCGTCAGCCCGTTGTTTGCCGGGTTCCAGCTCGTCCCGCCGTTCGTGCTCTTGAACACGCCGCCGGCTTGCGTTCCCGCGTACAGCGTCTGCGGGCTGGCTGGATTGATCGCCAGGGCGCGAACCGTCGTACCGGCCAGACCGCTATTCGCCGGGTTCCAGCTTCCCCCGCCGTTGGTGCTCTTGGACACGCCGCCGCCGACCGTGCCCGCGTACACCGTCTGCGGGCTGGTCGGGTCGATCGCCAGCGCCCGAACGGTCGTACTCGTCAGGCCGCTGTCGGCTGCAATCCAGCTCTCGCCGCGGTTCGTGCTCTTGAACACGCCGGCAAACGTGCTGCCCATGTAGAGCGTCTGCGAGGCGACCGGATCAATCGCCAGCGCGTTTCCGAGCGTGCCGATCAAGCCGCTATTCACCGCCGTCCAGCTTTCGCCACGGTTGGTGCTCTTGAGCACGCCGCCGCCGCTCGTTCCCGCGTAGACCGTTTCCGTGCTCGCGGGAGCGATGGCGAGCGCGGTGACAAACAAGTCAGCCAGGCCGTTGTCTACCGCGCTCCAGCTCCCGGCGCGATTGGTACTCTTGAATATGCCGAGGTCAGTTGTCCCCGCATACAGCGTTTGCGGGTTCGCGGGATCGATCGCCAGCGCGACGAGGTTGGGGCTCGTCAGGCCGCTATTGGCCGGGGTCCAGCTCCCCCCGCCGTTCGTGCTCTTGAACACACCCGTTTGAAACGTTCCGGCATAGAGCGTCTGCGGTGTGGCCGGATCGATCACCAGCGCGCGAATGAACATATCGGTCAGGCCGCTGTTCGCCGGGCTCCAGGCTCCGCCACCGTTCGTGCTTCTGAACAGCCCGCCGCTGGTCGTCCCGGCGTACACCGTTTGTGGGTTGGAGGGGTCGATCGCGAGCGCGAGGACCGACGAGGACACGCCGTTGTTTGCCGGACTCCAGCTCCCTCCGCCGTTGGTGCTCTTGTAGATGCCACCAAGCGCCGCGTACAGCGTCTGCGGGTTGTCCGGATCAATGGCCAGGGCATTGGCAGGCACACTCGGCAGGCCGCTGTTCACGGGGCCCCAACTGCCCCCGCCGTTGGTGCTCTTGAACACCCCGCCGCCCGTCGTGGCGGCGTACACCGTCTGCGTGTTCGACGGATCAATGGCAAGCGCGCTGACCGACGAGGTCAAGCCGTTGGTCAACGCGGTCCACTCTTGACCGCCATTCGTGGTCTTGAACAGGTCGCCAAAAGCCGTCCCCGCGTACACCGTCTGCGAGTTGAGAGGGTCGATCGCGAGCGCCGCGATCAGGCCGCCCTCGGGTCCATTGCCCTTCCAGACGTTGCGCAACGGCGTCGGCGTGGGCGAAGGAGTTGGCGTGGGCGAAACAGTTGGCGGGAGCGAAGGCGTTCGCGTGTCGGTCGAGATCGGCGTCGGGGTGGCGGTGACAACGGTCGGCGGTGTGACCGTTGGGGTCGCCATCGGCTCGAGGCAGCTCTGCCCGACGCGCGTGACATGGAGTTCAAAGCTGCCCTTGGCGCCGGCGCTGCCGTCGACCACGATGACGGCCGTGTCGCCGCGTTCCGGGTCGTCGCGGTCGAACTCGACGAAGACCTGCGACTGCAGCGTCGAGCCGTCGGCGTTGTCGTTACACGCGATCTCCGGCCCCTGGCATCCCACGTTGCCACGGCGCACATACAGCAGGGTGTCGAAGCTGGAGTCGAGGGTGTCGATCCGGTAGCACCCGCTCTCCGCGGCGCGGAAACCGAAGCTGCGCTCGGGGGAGTTGTTGCCGCCGTCGCCGCAGCTCGCGCCGCCGATGAGGTTGAACGCAGTGGCGGTCGATTCCTGCGGCCGCACGCTGGTGAACTCGGGGCAGGGGCGGTTCGGGGTCGGCATCGGCGTCGGCGGCGGCGCGCCGCATTGCGCGGCGGAGAGATCCTGACAGCTCTCGAAGGAGCGCTCGACCAGCTTGTCGTCGTTGACGTCGAAGTCGACCCGGCCGTCGCTGAACGTCACCAGGGCGCGGCCGAGCTCGTTCTTTGTCGCCACGCCGGTGACGACCGCCCCGGCGTTCGCGCACCGATTGCTGTCGCCGCCGACGTCGATCGGGAACCCGGCCGCCCCGGCGATGAACTCGCTCGTCGCCGGCGCGTCGTAGGCGAACACGACGCTCTGGCGCGGCGGCAGACTGAAGCCGTTGCCGGGTCGGGCCGCGCACAGCCCGGGATCAATGGCCGGAGCGTCCGTTCTAAAGCCGTAGGTCGAGCGGCCGCCGGCGCTACACGGTGGATCGCTCGGTGAGAGCGACCCCGTCAGCCGTCCCTGCAGGGCGCTGCTGCCGAGCGGCGACAGATCGCTGAGGCTGAACGTCTCGCAGCCGCCGCTCGGGCAGCGGCAATCGCCGCTGGTGCAACCGTCGCCGAAACACAGCAGGCCGTCGCCGTTGTGGCCATTGGCGTTGAAGCAGGGGCGCGTCGCGCTTTCGAAGACCGGCGAGACGAATACTTTCTCCAAGGGGAAGGCGAGACCGGAGACGGCGCTGACCACGGCCTGCGCCTGGGTCTGGCTGGTCGAGATCGTGCTGCACTCGCTGATGCCGTCCGTCGAGCCGACGACGGTGGTGATCTGCACGTCTTCGGTCTGCAACTCCGGATTGCCAGCCGGGTTCTGCAGCACCTGGTACACCTGGCCATTGGCGGCGCGGTAGGCCAGATCGTGCAACCCGCCGGAGACGGAGGGCGAGTTCGGCGGCGTGGCCAGGGCCGCGCGCGGCGCCGATCCGATCGCTCGCGCGTCGGCAGACGCTGCACCCTCCAACAGATCGCGGATGACGATGCGCAGCTTCCCGTCGGTCGGACAAAGGCGGTCCGGCTCGAGCAGGAAGTCCGTCGGCATCGAGTACTCCACCTCGCCGAGGCAATCGATCAACACGCGGCCGTTCTGCGACATGGTGCGCCGCTCGCCGACGTCGCTCTCCTTGATGGTCAGATCGAGAAAGGTCTGCGCGAAGCTCTCGCCGGTCGAGGCGTTGTCGACGAAGAGCTTCCCGGTCGCCTCCATGGTCAGGTCGCAGGCCGGGAGCGTGTACGTTTGCCGCAGGGCGAGGTCGGTCGCGGTGAGACGCAACTCGGCCAACTTCTCGTCACAGCCGGCCGCGCCGGGCACGCAGAATGTGTGCAGAAAGCCGGCGGTGGTCAGCGTCCCGTTGCGGAAGACCCCGGCGCTCGACGCCAGCTCACAGGGCGCGCCGGCGGGCTCGAATCGCTGCGAGAGGTTGGCCAGTCGAATGCCACCGGCGGGCGCGATCTCGCTGTAGTCCTCCAGGACGACGGTGACGATGGCGTGGTCCGGTACCTGTGGATCCGGCACGCAGAAGTCGAAGCTGGGATTGTCCGGCACGACCACCGTGCGCCGCTCGACACCGTTGCGGACCGTCTCTTCGCCCGGCAATCGGCAATGGGCGTAGGTTGTCACCAGCGTGTTGGTCGGGCGGTTGCAGGTTGTGAGGACCGTCCCGCTGCTGCTGTCGCCGCGCCGGCACGGTTGCGGAATGGGTTGCCCCGCGCCTTCACCGCCGGTTTGAAATCCGGCGGAGATGGTCGAGCGCCTGTGGGCGACGCGCAACGAGCTGGCGCCGTAGACGCTTCCGAAGTCGAGCGTGATGAACTGTGGCAGTGCGTTGCGCGTGGTTTCCTCGGCGCGCGTGGCGTCCTCGATGGCTTCACGGCGTTGGCGCCGGAAGCAACCGGACACGCTGCGGGCGACGCCGTTGACCAACTCGTCGATCGAGACGCTGCCATCGCGGTTGGTGTCGGAGGCCGGGCAGCGGGTCTGATCCGCGACGCCCAGCGCGATGTTGACGGCGAGGATCAGCTCGTTGACGGCCACCCGCCCGCTGCCGTCGCAGTCGGCGGAGCAGGATTGGGCGCGCGCCGGTGAGGCGAACGCGGCCGCCACGAGCCACACCGCAAGGAGCCTGACGCTGAGCTCGCACAGGGCCACTACGTCTCGACGTTGCCCCTTTGGTACCTCGCCGGCATCAAAACGGCGCACCTCGAGCGGCTCACTCACACCGTAGCGGATAGTATGCACGGCGTGCGGCGGTCAAGGGTGAGGCGGCCGCCGGCGCGCCCGTCTTGCGGAGCGCCCGCGGAGGTGGGTATGCCACCGCTTTCCATGATGACGATCGAGCAACGCATCGCGCGCGAGCTGTCGGTGCACGAGCGGCAGGTCGAGGCGGCGGTGCGTCTCCTCGATGGCGGGGCGACGGTGCCGTTCGTGGCGCGCTATCGCAAGGAGGCGACCGGCGGCCTCGACGATGTGCAGCTGCGCGCTCTCGAGCAGCGGCTGGCGTCGCTGCGCGAGCTCGAGGAGCGCCGCGCGACGGTGCTGAACAGCATCGGCGAACAGGGCAAGCTGACGCCCGAGATCGAACGGGCCGTGCGGGCCGCCGAGACGCGCACGCAACTCGAAGACCTCTACCTGCCGTTTCGTCCCAAGCGCCGCACCAAGGCGCAGACGGCGCGCGAGGCGGGGCTCGAGCCGCTTGCGATGGGCATTCTGAAGGATCCAACGCAGCTGCCCGCCACGCGCGCCGCGGCGTTCGTCGATCCGGACAAGGGCGTCGCCGACGTCGACGCGGCGCTGGAGGGCGCGCGCTTCATTCTCATGGACCACTTCGCCGAACAGCCGGCACTCGTCGGCCGCCTGCGCGAACACTTGTGGGAGCGCGGCTTGCTGACCTCCAAGGTCGTCGGCGGCAAGGAGGCGGAAGGTGCCAAGTTCTCCGACTACTTCGCCTATTCAGAGCCGATCAAGAACGTTCCGTCGCACCGCGCCCTGGCGCTGTTTCGCGGCATGAACGAGAAGATCCTGCGCCAGTCGCTGGTGTTGCCGGAAGACGACGAGCGCGCCGCCTCGGAGCCGAGCGCGGCGGAGCGGATGATCGCCGCGCACTTCGGCATCCGCCAGGCCGGGCG
>CAYVUV010000020.1:0-10551 GCA_964455095.1 uncultured Binatia bacterium (SeqCode) | reverse complement strand
CGACGTGCGTGCCAGGGATTCACCCGCAGCGAGAGAATGACCGCAATGGCCGGGCTGAGCCGGTCTTACAAATCACGCTGGTCGGGATGGTAAAATTTTCAGAGCGAGCCTACGAGGCGGCCCGAAATTGCCCCACGAGGGCGTCGAGTTGGGCGCGGCGAGAGCCGAACGTCGCGTCGAAGGCGCGGGCGCGCTTCATGAACAGGTGCGCGTCGCATTCCCAGGTGTAGCCCATGCCGCCGTGGTTCTGGATGTTGTCGGCGCCATTCTGGAGATAGGCGTTGGCGCTCAGGACCTTGGCGACGGCAACCTGAAAATCGGCGTCAGCGGCGCCGTCGCGCACCGAGACGGTGGCGTACGTGGTGGCTGAGCGCGCCACTTCGGCGCGCACGGCCATGTCGGCGCAGCGGTGCTTGACCGCCTGGAACGAGCCGATGGGTTTGCCGAACTGATGGCGCACCTTGGCGTACTCGACCGACATCTCGACCGTGCGGGCGGCGCCGCCGACGGCGTCGGCGCAGGACAGCACGGTCGCCGCGCGGCGCGCCGCGGCGACCGAGGTGCCGAGCGCGGTGCACGCGGCTGTGGCGAACGCGACCGTTCCGGGCGGATTGGTCGAGTCGAGTCCAGCAGTGGAATCCACCATTATCCCATCGCCCCGTTCGACGAACAACACGCCGGCATCGTCGACCACCAGAAACGCATCCGCCAGCCCGGCGCCGAGCACGCCGCGGCGCGTTCCCGACAGAGTGGTGCCACGGAGCGTCAGCCCACCGCCGGCCGGATCGACGCACGCGGCCACGCGCAGGTCGCCGGCGAGCAAGCGCTCGAGCGCACCGCGCGGTGCGGCGCCGCCCGCTTCGGCCAGCGCGTGCGCTGCCAGCACGGTGCCGAGCCACGGTCCCGGTGCGAGGACGCGGCCGAGCTCCTCGAACAGGACCATTTCCTCGGTGATCGAGTAGCCCGCGCCGCCGGCGGTTTCGGGCAGGCCAAGGGCGAAGAAACCCAGCTCCGCCGCGCCGCGCCACAGCGCGGCATAGGCATCGGCCGGGCCGCCGGCCAGCGCCCGCACGCGCTCCATCGGCAGCTCATTGTCGAGAAAAGCGCGCACGGAGTCGCGGATGGCTTCCTGCTCGGTGGTCGGCATCAGGTCCATAGTCTGCTTATCCCTTCGTGCCCTTCGTGTTCTTCGTGGTGATGAACCTCTTCGTCCTCATCGCGGCAATCCCAGCACGCGGTCGCCGATGATGTTGCGTTGGATGTCCTTGGAGCCGGCGGCGATGGTCGCGGAGAAGGCCAGCAGGTAGTGGCTCACCCAGCTGGCCGCGTCGGAGTGGCTCGGGGTGACGCGGGCAGGGCTGCCGTGCGCGTCCCAGGACAGGATGTCGATGCCGAGCACCTCCATCGCCAGGGCGAAGACGCGCTGCTGCAGCTCGGAGAAGAACAGGCGGATCAGCGAGGCTTCGGCGCTCGGCACGCCGGTGCGGGCGGTGCGGCTAACGCTGCGGTAGGTCATCGAGCGCAGCGCCTCCACCTCGGCGCGCAGCAGCGCCAGGCGGCGGCCGACTTCGTCGTCCTGCAGCGCCGGCGCGTCGGACGCCGCCGCGGCGCCGCCGTACGGCGTGACGCGAGCCATGTCGATGAGCTGCTCGACCAGCCGCGTCAGGCGCACCTGCTCGGAGAGGAAGGCGGTGCCGCGCTCGAAGCTGAGGGTCGACATGGCGACGTTCCAGCCGTCGTTGAGCTGGCCGACGATGTTCTTTCGCGGGATGCGCACCTCGTCGTAGAACACCTCGCAGAAGTCGCTGCCGCCGGCCATGGTCTTGATCTCGCGCATCTCCATGCCGGGCAGACCCATCGGGCAGATCACCCAGGTGATCCCCTTGTGCTTCGGCGCGTCGGGATCGGTGCGCACCAGCAGCTCCTGCCATTCGGCGATCTGCGCGAAGCTGGTCCAGATCTTCTGGCCGGTGACCACCAGGTCGTCGCCGTCGATCACCGCGCGCGTCGACAGCGCGCCCAGGTCGGAGCCGGCGCCGGGCTCGGAAAAGCCCTGGCACCAGATCACCTCGCCCTTGAGGATCTTCGGCAGGTGGTAGGCCTTCTGCTCTTCGTTGCCGCGCGCGATCAGCGTCGGACCGCCGTGGTTGAGGCCGACGAACAGCGTGTTCGGATCGCGCGCGCCGGAGCGGGCGAACTCCTCGTACCAGATCAGCTGCTCCATCAAGCTGGCGCCGCGCCCACCGTACTCCCTGGGCCACGAGATGCCGGCGTAGCCGGCGTCGTACATCTGGCGCTGCCACTCCATGTCGAAGGCGCGCCGCGCCTTCAGGTCGTGCTCGGGCGGCTCGGTCTTCGGCGCGTGCTTGGCCAACCATGCGCGCGCCTGTTCGCGAAAGCGTTCTTCCTCGGGCGAAAACGTGATCTCCATCCCCGAGTAGCTATCGAATTCCCGGTAGCGGGGGCAAGCCGGCCGTTGCGGCTGGCGCACTCACGGGCGTATGTGGGGCGATGCGGCGCATGCTGGCGACCTGCGGCGGATTCCTCATCGCGGTGTTGTGGTTCGACCTGATGTTCGACATCCAGGTGCTGGGCCATCCGCCCCGGGCGCTGCCCGAGCCGGTGCTGGCGTCGATCGCGGCGTACTACCGCCGCGCGGTCGTCGACGCGGTGCCCATGAACGGGCTGATCGCTTTGGTGATGCTGGTCGCCGTAGGCGGCAGCGCCTGGCAGCTCGCGCGCCGGCAGGTAGCGCCAGGGCGCGGCCTCGCCGGCCTCTTGCTCGTGTCGGTGCCGACGCTCGCGGCCCTCATCCATATCGTGCCGGCCGCGGCCCGCCTGGCTCTGCGAACCGATCCGATCGAGGTGCAGAGCGAGATCGCGCGCGCGATCTGCCGCGACCACATCCTGTGCCTCGGGGCGATCGCGGCGTTCGTGGCGCTGCAGCTGTGGCCGCGGCGAACGCCGCGCCCCTGAGCGCGGCGCGGCTTTGCCCAAACGACTCGGAGAATCACGAAACCGCGAAACAGCGAAAGCACGAAAGATACACTCAGACCTTTCATGCCTCCGGATCAGCGTTTCGTGTTTTCGTACTGTCGCGCTTTCGTGATTCTCTGACGACTTCAATGTCGGGGCAAAGCTGCACGCGGCCGAGCCTCATCTACCGCGCCACACTGGGCGGCGCTTTTCGACGAAGGCGCGCTGCGCTTCGCGGGCGTCGTCGGTGCGGCGCAGCGGGCGGCCGAGCTCTTCCTGGCGGCGGTAGGCTTCGTCGAGCGGCAGGGCGAGCAGCTCGCGCACGCCGCGGCGCGTGGCGCGCACGGCGAGCGGGGCGTTGGCGGCGATGGCGTCGGCGGTGGCGAGCGCGGTGGCCATCAGGGCCTCGGGCTCGACGATGGCGTTGAGCAAGCCGATGGCGACCGCGCGCGGGGCGTCGATGGGGCGCGCGGTCAAGAGCAGCTCGTGCGCGTGCACCCAGGGAATCTGCCGCGGCAGCAGCACGCTGGCGTTGCCGGTCGGGTAGAGGCCGAGCGCCACCTCTTCGAGAGCGAACGTCGCGTGCGGCACGGCGTAGCGGATCTCCGACGCCAGCATGAGATCGAAGCCGCCGGCGCGGGCGTGGCCGTTGACGGCGCAGATCAGCGGCGTGTCGAGATCGAACCCGGCCAGGGTCGCCGTGGCGACGCTGCGCAGGCCTTCGAAGTCCTCGTCGGGAATGCGCTCGCCGCGCGCCAGGCGCTGCGCCATCGGAATCGTGGCGCGCATGTCCATGCCGGCGCAAAAGGCCTTCTCGCCGGCCCCGGTGAGGATGGCGCAGCGGATCTCGCTGTCGCTGGCGATGCGCCGCCAGACTGCCGCCAGCTCGCGCAGCATGGCGGGGTCGAGCGCGTTGGCGCGCTCGGGGCGGTCGAGCGTGACGACCGCGACGTGCGGGTGATCGGCGGGCAGCTCGAGACGAACCGGCATTGACGCGCCGCCTACGCGCGCCGCTGGCCCCAGCGGTTCCAATGGGTGCGCTCGCGCGCCGGCAACCGCTTGGCCGGTTTGAAATCGCTGCCGGTGAAATAGGCGAGCGGCAGCAGCGCGGTCTGGGTGACCGTCTCCGGCACGCCGAGATGGGTCGCCGCTTCCTGCTCGAACATGAGATGGAGCGTCGTCCACGCCGAACCGACGCCGCGCGCGCGCAGCGCCAACATGAACGACCACACGGCGGGCAGGATCGAGCCGTACACCGATGCCTGGGCCAGCACGCCGGCGTTTTCGACCCGACCCTCGACGCAGGGGACGACCAGCGCCGGCGCCTCGTGCATGCGCTGCGCCAGGTAGGAGGCCGAGTCGACGATGCGCTGTGTCTGGGCGAAGCGCGGGTCGTCTTCCTTCATCTGGGGCCGCATCGATTCGGGCGCGTTGGCGTAGACCTCGAACGCGCGCCGATAGATGTCGGACAGGGCGGCGCGCGTGGTGGCGTCGGTGACGACGATGAAATGCCAGCCCTGGGCGTTGGACCCGGTCGGGGCTTGCAGAGCGATCTCAATCCCGCGCTCGATCACCTCGGCCGGGACCGGGCGGCTGAAATCGAGGCGCTTGCGCACCGAGCGCGTGGTGGTCAGCAGGTGATCGACGCTGGCGAGATCCATGCCGTGTCCTTTCCGTCAGTGGTGGTGGCCGGAGCAATACCGCCGCCGCGGCGCGGCGGCAAGACGGCGGAGATCAGGGCAGGGCGAGCGTCGTCACGCGGCTTCCGGCACGCCGATCGGCAGCGAGACGCGGAAGCGGGATCCTTTGCCCAGTTGGCTTTCGACGGCGATCCGGCCGCCGTGCGCTTCGACCAGGGACTTGGCGATGAACAGTCCCAACCCGGTGCCCTCGCGCGGCTCGCGGGTGGTGCCGCGGCTGTAGGGTTCGAAGATGCTCTGCACCTCCGCCGGGGCGATGCCGCAGCCGGTATCGGTGATGCAAACGGTGAGCTGGGCGCCGTCGCTGGTCGAGGCGATGGCGACGCGCCCGCGGCTGGCGCTGAACTTCAGCGCGTTGTGGATCAGGTTGGTGAAGACGCGCTCGAGCGCCAGCTCGTCGCCGTTGAACGGAGGCAGGTCGAGGTCGAGCTGGTAGTCGAGGGCGATGCCCTGCCGCGCGGCGTCGCCGGCGTACTGATCGCCAATGCGCTGCAGCAGGGCGTTGAGTGCCAACGGGCGCCGGTGCAGGGTCAATCCGCCCGCTTCGAAGCGGGCCGTGTTGAGATAATTGGCCACCAGGGAAAGGACCGTGCGGGCGTTGGCCTCGATGCGCTGGACGACGTCTTGTTGCTCGGCTTCGAGCGGGCCGATCTCGGGCAGCATGGCGGCGAAGCCGAGAATCACCGACAGCGGGTTCTTGATGTCGTGCGTCACCATGGCGAGGAAGTTGGCGCGCTGACGCGCGAGCTCCAACTCGGCAGTGATGTCGCGCGCGACGCGCAGCACGGCGGGGTGGCCGTCGAACTGGATGTCGCGCTGCGTGACCTCGACGTCGAAGTGGCGGCCGCCGCGCGAAACATATGTGGTGCGGAAGGTGTTGACCCCGTGCGGCGCCCCGTTGTCCGCCGCGGGCGCGGGTGGCACCGGCTGGCGCTCGAAGTCGTGGATCGAGCGACCGACGAGATCGACGGGCGAGAGCTCGAGATGGGCCGCGGCGACCGGGTTGGCGTGCCGAATGACGCCGTCGCCGTCGCAGACCAGCACCGCATCGGGGATGCCTTCGAACAGCGAGCGCCAGCGCGCCTCGGAATCACGCAGCGCCCGTGTGCGCGCTTCGAGCAGTTCCTCGACGCGCATCAGCGAACGCTGCCGGCGCATGCGCTCGCAGAGCTCGGCGAGCGGGGCGGCCGCGATCGGCGCGCAGAGGTAGGCGTCGGCCCCGCGCCCGGCGAGGCGCAGCGCCTGCTCGGCGTCGTGCTCGCGCGTCAGCACCACCGTCACCATGCGCGAGCCCGGCCGGGTGATGGCGGAGAGGATCTGCTCGCTGCTCAAGTCGTCGACCGCGTCGTCGATGACGGCGATCTCCGGCCGGTGGGCGCGGCAGAGCTTGAGGCCGTCGCTGCCGGTGGCGGCGACACGCACCGCGTAACCGCGCCCCTCGAACTCGCGCGCCAGGTCGGCGGCCAGCGTCTGGTTGGGCTCGATGAGCAGCACGTGTTGTGCCGCCTGTGGCCGGTGGCCGTCGAGCAGCGAACGGATGTGGTTCTGCAACACCGAGGGGGCGTACGGCGCGGCGAGGAATCCGTCGGCGCCCATTTCGGCGGTCATCTGCTCGGCGTCGCTGCCGGAGAACGTCGCCGAGACGATCAGGATCGGCGTGTGGTTGAACGCGGCGTACTCCGGCGAACGCAAGAGCTGACAAAAGCGCCAGCCGTCGATGCCCGGCATGTGCAGGTCGGTGACGATGATGTCGGACGGCCCGTTCGCGAGCATGGCGCGCAACGCCTCCTCGGCACTGCGGCAAGCCGTGACGCGCAGGCCCGCCTTCTCGATGACGGCGGAATTCAGCCGCAGCTGCGACGGGTCGTCGTTGACGACGATGGCGGATCGGCGTTCGGCGGCGGACATTGGGACCTGGGACCGTCTCGACAGGATGTGAAGACTACCCCAAACGGACAGCTGGTGCCATGGCGTTCGCCTCTCGCGCGACGATGCCCGTCGCGGCCCCTCGGGTGCCGCTACTGCACGACCATTCCGCCGTCGACGCGCAGCACGGCGCCGCTGATCCACGCGGCTTCGTCGGAGGCGAGGAAGACGGCGGCGTTGGCGATGTCGCCGAGGGCGCCGACGCGGCCGAGCGGGATGAACATGGCGGTCTGCGCCTGGCCCTCGGGGGTGCCGAGGAACATCGAGTTGAGATCGGTCGGGACCGGGCCCGGGGCCAGGCAGTTGGCGCGGATGTGCTCGGAGCCGTACTCGGACGCCAGGTAGTACGTCAGCGTGACCAGTCCGCCCTTGGCGACGGCGTAGTCGGCGACGCCGACCGGCGAGGCCTGAAACGCGCCGTGCGAAGAGACGTTGACGATGGCGCCGCCGCCGCGCCGGATCATGTGCGGGAGGGCGTACTTGGCACACAGGAACGGGCCGCGCAGGTTGACGGCCATGGTGTGGTCCCACTCGGCGGCCGACAGGTCGGCGATGCGCCGGCCGTAGGCGATGACGGCGGCGTTGTTGTACAGGATGTCGAGCCCGCCGAAGTCCGCCGCGGCGGCGTCGATGGCGGCCGCGACCTGCGTTTCCTGCGTCAGATCGCAATGCAGGTAGTGCGCCTCGCCGCCCGCCGCGGCGATCTCGGCTGCCACGGCGGCGCCGGCGGCGTCGAGCACGTCGAGCAGCGCCACGCGCGCCCCTTCGGCCGCGAAGCGCCGCGCCACGGCCTCGCCCTGTCCGCGCGCCGCGCCGGTGACGATGGCGGCCTTGCCTGCGAGACGTCCGCCCATCGCGTCAACCCTCCATCTCGTAGGGCAACAGCACCAGGGTCGGCTGCTGCACGATCTCGATCGGGAAGCCGTCGGGGTCGCGCACCACGCAGCACTCGATGCCGCTCGGCAGCACGGTGCGCGTGTCGTCGTCGACGGGCACGCCCTTGCCGCGCAGCTCGGCGAGGGCCTCGTCGAGGTTGGCGACGTAGAAGCTCAAGTGCGAGTGGCCGATTTCGTTCGCCTGCCGGCGGCGCACGGTGCGCGCGGGCGGTGGCGCGGTAAAGCCGATCAGCTCGATGCGCATGCCGTCGCGTTTCATGAACACGCCGGTGAACGCGCACCCGGGCACACCCATGACGCGCGCCGTGTCGGGATCGTCGAAGTCGAACTCGGCCACCACCTCGAAGCCGAGCACGTCGACGTAGAAGGCGCGCGATCGCGCCAGATCGGAGACGCAGTGCGAGTAGTGCAGCAGGCGGGCGTTCTTCATCGCGGCCTCGCGGTCAGAGACGGTACAGCGCGGCGGCGTTGTCGCCGCGGATCTTCTGCTGGGCGCTGGCGGGCAGTTTCGTCAGATGTTCCTCGAGCTCGCGCACCACGCCGGGGTAGGTGGCGTCGAGGTGGGGATAGTCGGAGGCCCAGACGATGCGGTCTTCACCGATCAGCGGGGTGAGCAGCGGCAGCGTCGTTTCGTCGGGGTCGAAGGAGACGTAGCACTGGCGGTGGAAGTACTCGCTCGGCTTCAGCCGCAGGTCGGGGGCCATCCAGGCGTAGACCTGGGCGAAGTGGTCGAAGCGGTCGAACCAGTGCGGCAGCCAGCCGCCGCCGGCTTCGAGCACGACGATGGTCAGCGTCGGGTGGCGCTCGAGCACGCCGCCGCAGACGAGATGCGAGAAGCCGATGTAGTCGTCAATGAAGAAGATCGACGGGTGGCCCATGATCGGCGCGTCGAGCCGCAGGCCCTGAAACGCGCCGGGCAGATCGCCGGCGCCGGAGGGGTGCAGGCCGATGGGGATGCCGGCCTCGGCGGCCGCGGCCCAGAGGGGATCGAAGTACGGATCGTGCAATGCGCGGCCCTTGCACGGGTTGGGACGGATGAAGGCGCCCTTCATGCCCAGCGCGCCCGCGGCGCGTTGCAGCTCGCGCACGGCGGCGCCGGCGTCTTGCATCGGGATGGCGGCGGTGCCGATCAGGCGGCGCGGGTCGGCGCGGCAGTAGTCGGCGAGCCAGTCGTTGTAGACACGGCAGCAGGCCTCGGCCAGCGCGGCATCCTCGATGGCTTCGAGGAAGAGGCCCACCGATGGATACAGCACGGCGACGTCGATGCCCTCGGCGTCGAGGTCGGCGAGGCGCTGCTTTCCGTCGAAGCCGCCCGGCATCAACTCGCGGTAGCGCACGCCTTTGCCGATGTCGGCGAACGGACGCCCGGCCATGCCGACGCCGACGATGCCGAACGGCAGCAGCACGCGGTCCTCGACGTAGACCTCTTCCTGCATGCTGTCGGCGTTCCAGCGGATGCGGAACCCGCGCCCGCGCAGCGAGGGCGGCAGCTCGCGTTCCCACAGATCGACCGGCTCGATGACGTGGCCGTCGGCGTCGATGGTGCGTGCGCTCACGGTTCTCCTCCTTTGCGCCGGTGCGTCATGCGGGTCGCCGGTCGCACCACCGCGCGCGCGATGACGGCGGCCATCTCGCGCCGCCGCGTCGCCAGCGCGACGCGCGTGGCGGGTGGGCGACCGCGTTCGGGCAGCATGAGCTCGAACAGGATGATCCCGCCAATCGACATGATCGTCGCCATCGGGCGGTCGGGGTAGAACTCGCCGGCGGCGATGCCCGCCTCCATGAAGGCGACGAAGCGGGCGACGAACTCGGCGAAGATGGGCGGCGGGCTTCCGGCGCTCGGGCCCGGAACGGCGAGCAGCCCCTGGCACAGGATGCGCGCGTTGACGGGATCGGTGCCGTAGAAATCCACCAGCGCGTGCACCAGCCGTTCCAGTCGCGCCGCGTGCGCGGCGGGCGGCGCGTCGAACCAGCCCGCGGCGGCTTGCGCCAGGCGTTCGCCGAAGGCGGCGAAGACCGCGTCGACCAGAGCGTCCTTGTTGGGAAAGTAATGAAAGACGGTGGCCTTGGTGAGCCCGGCGCGCTCGGCGACCAGCGCCAGGCTGGTGCCGCGATAGCCGCCCTCGGCATACAGCGCGCTGGCCTCGGCGATCAGCCGCTGGCGCAGGCGCTCGGTCTGGCTCGGCCCGCGCGGGCGGCCGGGGCGGCGCGGCGGCCCGGCCGGACCGGGCCGCGACGAGGCGCTCATGCGGCGGCCGCCGGCGGTGGGCCGTAGGCGGCGGGCCAGTACGGCGGCGGCACGAAGGCGCGGCGCAGGACGCGTTCGGGCATGATGGTCAGGCTGTAGCTCTCGATGCCGCGTTGGAGGATCGTGGCTTCGGGTCCGTCCTCGTAGTAGCCGCGCCGCGACGCCGCGGCGTAGAGCAGCGCCAGGCGCCGAATCACCGCCAGCTGCCAGCCCGTCATCGAGCCGAGCAGGAAGGTGACGTGGCCGACCTCGTCGATCAGGATCTCGTCCAGCAAGTCGCGCACGCGCGCGGCCATTGCCGGGTAGCCGGCGAGCAGACGCTCGCCCTCGCTGGCCATGTGCGCAAACGCCACGGTGCCCATCAGCTCGCCGGCGAGCAGCAGCATGTACGACGCGCGGCGCGGCAGCCGCGCCATGAGCTTGACCGACTGCTGTACCACGGCGGGCGGTATGCGCATTTCGAAGTCGACGCCGAACAAGCGCACGACTTCGTGCAGGATGCGCGTGTGGTAGACCTCCTCGAGGTCGGCGAAGTCGCGCGGCGCCAGCGTATGGCCGCCGTGCCCGAGGCCGTCGAAGCCGCCGCGGTCGAGCAGGTAGTTGACGCCCCAACCCTCGCCCTCGTTGGCGCGTGCGACGCGCACCAGCCAGGCCACCAGCGGCGGCGCTTCGCGCAGCGGGCGTTGGCCGCGCTGCCAGCTGGTGAACGCCTCCTGTTCGATCGCCTCACCGCCCCAGCGCGGTCGCGGCTGCGCCGCTACCTGGCGGAAGTACTCCTCGCGATGCGCCAGCGTGCGCCGGCGCA
>CAYVUV010000019.1:0-11500 GCA_964455095.1 uncultured Binatia bacterium (SeqCode) | reverse complement strand
CTGCGCGAAGCGCCCCGCGGCCAGCGATTCGGCGAGCAGGTGCTTGGGGACGATCGGCACGCTGATCGAATTGAGCAGCGGCGCGAAGGAGTGCGGCAGGCGCAGCAGAACGCGCTGCGCGTCGAGCGCTTCGACCTGGATACGCTTGCCGTCGATGGTCAGGATGTGGCGCAGGCTGTTCGGCACCTGCGCGTCGTAGAGTGCGTCGAAGCTGAAGACCACGTCCGCCGCGGTGAGCGGCTGGCCGTCGTGCCAGCGCACGCCGGCGCGCAGGTAGAAGGTCCACTCGGTGCCGTCCGCACTCGTTTCCCACCGCTCGGCGAGCCACGGCTCGACCTCGGCGGTCTTCGGGTTGAGCCGCACCAGCGTGTCGAACACGTCGCCGACGGCCGCGCCGGACGCCGCATCGGTGACCAGAATCGGATTGAACGTCTTGGGATCCGAGATGGTCGCCGTGAACAGCCGCTGCACGCTGGTCACGGGGGTTGGCGCGGTCGCAGCAATCGGCGCGGACGGGGTGGAGTCGGACTGACAGCCGGCGAGCAGCAACCCGGCGCAAGCGGCCGCCAGGGCGGCGCGGCAGCTCAATGGACCTCCTGGTCGAGATCGATCTCGCGCACGCCGGGCGGCGACTCGACGGCGAAGATCGCATCGGGCAGTGCCGGGTTCACTTCCGGATCGCGCAGCGCGATGGTGATCTGGCGCTGCGTGGCCGGCAGCTCGAAGCCGAGCTGCGTCGGCAGGCGCACGCCATTGACGTCGGCGTAGCCGTCGAAGGTCGCGCGCAGCTGCACGAACCCGTCGGCGTCGCGCTGTTCGTAGCGCACCGGTTCGAGGGCGGCGTTGAACCACACCACGCGCACGTCGCGACCGGCGTCCTGCCACAGCTGCACCGCCGCGCCGTCGCGCGAGACCACCCCGTCGCGATCGTCGCGCATCGGCGGCGTGCCGAGCAGCAGGTCGACCGCGGTGGTCACCGGCATGTCGACCTGCGCGTAGCGGGCGAGATTCCCGGCCGTTGCGGCGCCCCGGTAGACGGCCTTTTCCTCCGGCGCGTAGGCGGTCAGCGCCCCGTCGTCAGTGACCAGCACGAAGACGGCGCCGAACACCGACAATATCTCCAAGCGCAGTCTGTCGGGGCGCGCGGCGACGATCACTTGCTTGGCGCGGCGCGATTCCTCCGGCGAGGTAAAGCTGGTGCGCGCCAGCGCGCGCACGCTGTGGATCGCCGCGCGGCGCGCGGCCAGGGCGCGGACCAACTCGGCCGCCTCCGGCACGGGTCCGCTTACAGCGCTCGGGAGCGGCACTTCCTGGCGAGCAGCACATCCAACGGCCAGCGCGGCCACGGCCGCCGCCAGGGCCAGCTGCCGCATTCAGGAGTCCCCTCGGCGGCTCCCCGACGCCTGCAACTCCTCGATTTTTCCGCGCAAGCGCTCGGCTTGCACCGTATCCTTGCTGCGCCCGAGCGCATCCTGGTAGACGCGCAGGGCTTCGGCGGAGCGGCCGCCCCGGCGGTAGGCGTCGCCGAGGTGCTCGGTGATGGTGGGGTCGTCGTTGGCCAGCGCCACCGCGCGCTCGAGGGTCTCGATGGCGCGGTCGTACTCGCCGCGCTGGTAGAACACCCACCCGAGGCTGTCGACGAAGAAGCCGTCTTCGGGCGTGATGGCCAGAGCGCGGCGAATCAAGGTCTCCGCCTCGTCGAGCCGCACACCCTGCTCGGCGTACGTGTAGCCGAGGTAGTTGAGCGCCGCCGCATTCTGCGGGTTGAGCTCGATCGCCTTCATCATCTGCGGCACGACGCGGTCCTTCATGCTCTTCTTCTCGTCGTACAGCGCGCCGAGCGTGAAGTGATAGCGATCGTTCTCGGGGTGCTGCGCGACGAGCTGTTCCATCAGACGGATGGCGCGCTTGGTCTTCTTGTTCTCGCGGTAGAGCCCGGCGAGGAAACTGAGCAGGTCCTCGTCGTCGGGCTTCACCTTGCGGGCGTCTTCGACTTCGTCGATGGCGCCCTCGAGGTTGCCCTGTTGCTGCAGCAGGTAGGCGACGTGGATGCGCGCGTCGACGAACCACTCGTGATCCGGCGGGATGCGGCGGAACTCCTCCATCGCCCGCTCGTAGGCGTGCGTCTCCTCGTAGACCGAGGCCAGGTAGTAGCGGATGCGATGGTTTTCCGGCTCGACGGCGAGCACCAGGCTGAACTCGTCGGCGGCGCGTTCGTAGTCGCCGGTTTCGAGCAGGATCAACCCGATCTTGGTACGGGTGTCGAGCGGATCGTTGTCGATCTTCTCCAGCTCGCGAAATTGTGTCAGCGCGTCGTCGAACTTGCGCTGGCGCACGTAGAGTCCGCCGAGCCGGCGGCGGATCAGGGCCCGGTGCGGGCTCGACTCGACCACTTGCTCATACAGCTTGATGGCTTCTTCGGGGCGCTTCTGCGACTCGTAGAGCAGGGCGAGATCGACGAGCGCGGGCTCTGCCTGCGGGTTGAGGCGCAGCGCTTCCTTGTAGGCAGTCTCGGCCGCATCGAAGTTCTGCGCCGCCGCCTGCACGCGTCCGAGATAGTAGAAGGCGAGGAAGGAATCGGGCTCGAGCTCGGTCAGCCGCTCCAACACCGCGATGCCGCGGTCGTACTGTCCCACCTTGCCGTACAGAATGCCCAGCAACAGGCGAGCCTTCTGGTTGCCGGGATCTTCGTTGAGTACCGTCTCGTACTGGATGATGGCGTCGGAGTCGCGCTCCATCGACGACAGCACGTCGGCGAGCAGCAGGCGGCTCTCGGTGTCGGTGGGGTCCATATCGACTGCCGCCTGGCACTGCTCGAGCGCCTGGGGCAGCAGGCCCTTGCGCACATACAAGCCGGCCAGCTTGTGGCGCAGCACGGCCGAGCCCGGATCGGCCTGTGCCGCTTGCTCGAAGGCCTCCAGGGCGGCGTCTTGATCGCCGTCGCTGAGCGCCAGCGTGCCCTTCAGATATTGGCCGAGGGCGCGCCCCTCGGGCGGAATCGGCACCTGCTCGGTCTCTGCCGCACCGAGCTCCAGCGCCGGCAGACCATCCGGGGACGGCGTCGAGCGCAGGTGCAGAGTGGCGCACCCGTTCAGGAGAAGCAGGGTGGCGCCGAGCAGGATGACTGGGTTCGAGTAAGAGGGTACCACGTGGGGGTCCAAGCGTTCTCAAGTAACATAACCGCCGGGACCGGTCTATCAAGCCCCGTGCGTGCGGCGTTGAGCCGCCGCGGCGGTTGTGGTTACAGTCGTGGAGACGGGCAACGCAATGGAAACGAGTCGACGGGTGCGGCGCCGGCGCGGCCGCGCCTGGACGCTGCTGCTGGCCGCCGCGGCAGCGGGCGCGATGGGTCTCGGCGCGGCCCCGGCGGGCGCGCAGTGGGAGACGCTCGAGCCCGGGCTGGAGTTGGCGATGCTGCCGGCCCCCCAGCCGAGCGCCTCCGGCGACTCCACGGTGCGCGTGCTGCGCATCGATCCTGTGCGCTTCGAGCTCAAGCTGTTCAACGCCTCGGCCGAGCCGAGCGGCGGCGCGCGGACCGCGCGCGAGTGGGCCAAGCGCCACGGCCTGGCGGCGGCGATCAACGCCAGCATGTACCAGACCGACTACCGCAGCAGCGTCTCGCTCATGCAGACCCGCACGCACGTCAACAATCGTTGGGTCTCGAAGGACAACACCGTGCTGGCCTTCGACCGGCTGGACGACGGCGTGCCGGCGGTGCAGATCATCGACCGCACCTGTCAGGACTTCGCGGCCTTGCGGCCGCGCTACGGCACGCTGGTGCAGAGCATTCGCATGATCGGCTGCGACGGCCGCAACGTCTGGACGCAGCGCCCGGAGAAGTGGAGCACCACCGCCATCGGCACCGACGGCCAGGGGCGGGTGCTGTTCATGCACGTCCGCTCGCCGTACAGCACGCACGACCTGATCGACATACTGCTCGCCCTGCCCCTCGACCTGCGCCGCGCCATGTATGTGGAAGGCGGACCCGAAGCGCAGCTCTACATCGACAGCGGCGGGCAGGAGCACGAGTTCGTCGGCAGCCACGGCACCGGCTTCGTGGTCAGCGAGGGCAACTCGAGCGCCCTGCCCATCCCCAACGTCATCGGCATCGCCCGCCGGGAGGTGGTTGGGGCGGAATAATCCGCGGGCGGTCCGAGCGACTTCCTCGCAGCCTCGCGCCGGGCTGTCATTCGCCCGTGCCGAAGTAGTATACGGGGCGCGCGAAAGGAGCGCGGCGCGCGGCAATGACGGCGGCGGAGCAAGCACTGGAGCTGGTGGCGGACGGGATGACGATCGGTCTCGGCACCGGGCGCGCGGCGGTGGCGTTTGTTCGCGCCCTCGGCGCGCGGGTGCAAGCGGGGCTGCGGGTGCGCGGCGTGCCGACGTCGCAATCGACGGCCGACCTGGCCACCGAGCTCGGCATCCCGCTGACGACCATCGATGCAGTGCCGGAGATCGACGTGACCTTCGACGGCGCCGATGAGGTCGACCCCCAGCTGAATCTGATCAAAGGCTACGGCGGTGCCCTGGTGCGCGAGAAGATCGTCGCGGCCGCCTCGCGCCGCCTGGTGATCCTGGTCGGTACCGAGAAGCTGGTGTCGGCCCTCGGCGAGCGCGGCAGCCTGCCGGTCGAGGTGGTGCCGTTTGGCGCCGCGCTGTGCACCCGCCGGCTCACCGCGCTCGGGTACCCGCCGCTGCTGCGCACGGCGAACGGCAAGACCGTGGTGACTGACAACGGCAACCACATCCTCGACTGCCGGGTGACGAAGATCGCCGACCCCGGCCAGCTCGACCTGACACTGTGTGCGATGCCGGGCGTCGTCGGCACGGGGCTGTTCGTCGACATGGCGGAGACGGTGCTGGTGCAGGACGGCGACACCGTGCAGGTGCGGCGGCGCGGCGCCGCGGCGCCGCACGGCGGCTAGGGGACCGCGGCGCGCGTGATTCTCGCGGGCGACATCGGCGGCACCAAGACGGTGCTCGCGCTGTACGACGAGGAGGATCTGCACGTGCGCCAGGTGCGCGACGCCACCTACGTCAGCGCCGCGTATCCGTCGCTGGAGGGCATCGTCGCCCTGTTCCTGGCCGAGCCGTCGGCGCGGCCGCTGCGCGCCGCGACGTTCGGCGTCGCCGGGGCGGTGATCAACGGCCGCTGCCGGGCGACGAACCTGCCGTGGGTGATGGACGAACGCGACCTCGCCCGCGCCTTGAGCGTGCCGCGCGTCAAGCTGCTCAACGATCTGGAGGCGGCCGCCTACGGCATGCTGCACCTGGGGCCGAGCGAGTATGCCGTCCTCAACCACGCCGACGACCCGCAGCGCCGCGGCAACGTGGCCGTGATCGCCGCCGGCACCGGGCTCGGCGAGGCGATTCTGTATTGGGACGGGCGCGACCATCACCCGATCGCTTCCGAAGGCGGGCACGCCGACTTCGCGCCGCGCACGGATCAGGAGATCGAGTTGCTGCGCTATCTGCGCGCCAAGTTCGGCGGCCATGTCAGCTACGAGCGCGTGCTGTCCGGCCCCGGCGCCTACAACCTGTATCAGTTCCTGCGCGACAGCGGCGCGGGGGACGAACCGGCCTGGTTGGCCGAGCGCTTGCGCAGCGGGGATCCGAGCGCCGCCATCGCCGAGGCCGGGCTCGCCGGTACGGTGCCCCTGTGCGTGGCGACCCTCGAGCTGTTCACGTCGATCTACGGCGCTGCCGCGGGCAACCTGGCGCTCAAGTGCCTCGCCGTCGGCGGCGTCTTCATCGGCGGCGGCATCGCGCCCAAGCTGCTGCCGGCCCTGCGGCACAGCCGCTTCATGGACGCCTTCGCCGACAAGGGCCGCTTCGCCAACCTGCTGCGCAACCTCGAGGTGCGGGTGGCGCTGGAGCCCCGCGCCCCGCTGCTCGGCGCCGCCCGCTACGCCCTGCGCCTCTGCTGAAGGCGCCCCCAGCGCCCCCCCGACCGGCGGCGCCACCGTCCCATCACCCAGATTTAACCGCGAGATGATCTCGCCGTGACCAATCGGTGACAGTCGGGCGGCTACACTGCGGGGTAAGATGCGTGTGGCTCAGCCTGTGGCGGCCAACTCAGACACGCTCGGAGGATCGATGGATACGTTGCCGAAGATCGTGCGCAGTTTTCGTTTGGAGCCCAACGCGGGACTGCCCTTCCTGCTCGTGCATCTGGCCTGCTTCCTGGCCTTCTACACCGGCGTGAGCTGGGCGGCCGTCGGTGTCTTTCTGGCCACCTTCTGGATTCGCATGTTTGCCATCACGGCCGGGTACCACCGCTACTTCTCGCACCGCAGCTTCAAGACCGGGCGCGTCTTTCAGTTCCTGTTGGCCTTGGTCGGCACGATGACCGTGCAAAAGGGCGTGCTGTGGTGGGCGGCGAACCACCGCCGGCACCACAAGCATTCGGACCAGGAGCAGGACCTCCACTCGCCCCTGCAGCGCGGGTTCTGGTGGTCGCACGTCGGTTGGATCCTGTCGCCCGACTACGACGCGACCGAGTACGAGCGCATTCCCGACCTGGTGAAGTTCCCGGAGCTGCGCTGGTTGAACGATCACTTTCTGGTGCCGCCGGTCGCGCTCGCCGTGGGTCTATTTCTCGCCGGCGGTTTGGAGTGGCTGGTGTGGGGATTCTTCATCAGCACCACGCTGCTCTGGCACTCGACGTTTACGATCAATTCGCTCGCCCACGTCTATGGCAGCCGACGCTATGAGACGGCCGATACCAGCCGCAACAACGTCTGGTTGGCCCTGCTCACCATGGGCGAAGGGTGGCACAACAACCACCACCACTTCATGAACTCCGCCCGCCAGGGTTTCTTCTGGTGGGAGATCGACGTCAGCTACTACGTGCTGCGCGCCCTGTCGTGGATCGGGGTCACCTGGGATCTCGCCCAACCGCCGGCGCGCGTGCTGCAGCCGGTGCCGGTGATGGCCAGGTCGGCCGAGCGCATCGCCTCCCCCGCCGTCGAGCTCTGAACGCACGAACGCCCTGCTCGTTGCCGAGCAGGGCGTTCGGTTCACAAGGTCATCAGACCTTGGTGACGTTGCTGGCTTGCGGTCCCTTGCGGCCCTGAGTTACTTCGAACTCGACCCGCTGGCCTTCTTCCAGGCTGCGGAACCCATCACCTGCGATCGCACTGTAATGGACGAACACGTCCTCGCCATCGTCGCGGCTGATGAAACCGTAGCCCTTCTCGGCGTTGAACCACTTCACTTTTCCCTGCGCCATGTGCCTCCCTCCTTTCGTGTTTATTGTCTTACGGGAAGCTGCATGGTCTGGAATACAAGCGGTTCTGCCTGCGCAAACAATGGAGTGCAATCCGCCCTTAGGCTGCCAGAACGATTGCGTGTTCTTCCCCCAGAGACTGTTGGTGCCTTTAGCCTAAGTGAAGAACGGTGGCAAGCGAGAAGCGAGAGAATGCACCAAGTATCTGCTCAGACGATCTCGCCATTGCGGGCGCCGGTATAGGCGCCCTGCTCCCATGTGACGGCTCCATTGATCGCCACCAGGTCGATGCCGCGCGCGTGTCGGACGTAGCGGTTGCCGCCGCCCGGGACGTCGCCGATGAACTCTTCGTCGCCGCGGTCGACGGTGTCGGGGTCGAAGAGCACCAGGTCGCCCGCCAGCCCCGGCACCAGCCGCCCACGCCCGCGAATGCCGAAGGCGTCGGCCAGATCGCCGGTGAGGCGGTGCACGGCCTGCTCGAGCGTGAAGGCGTGCAGCTCGCGGACCCAGCGCGCGAGCAGGAAACTGGTGTCGCCGGCGCCGCAGAACTGGGCGATGTGGGCGCCGGCGTCGCTGGCGCCGATGTGGATGCGGGGATGGGAGAGGATCGCGGTCACGCCGTCGGGGTCGGCATGGATGGCGTTGCGCACGCAGAACTCGGTGCGCAGGTCTTCGGCACAGGCCAGGTCGAGCATGACGTCGACCGGCGTCACGCCGCGCGCGTCGGCGAGCTCGGCCAGCGAACGGCCCTCGAGGGCCTTGTGTTCGGGGCGCACGGTGTCGCCGACGGTCAGGATGTACATCAGCCCGCCGAGCAGCATCGATTGGTTGCGCAGATCCTCGCGCCGCGCCGGGTCGCGGAAGCTGGCCAGGCGTTCGGGCAGGGGTTGGCGCATGATCTCGGCCCACGCCGGCAGGGCATACAGGAGGAAGGAGGTCTCCGAGAGGCGGATGTTTATGTCGAAGGTGCGCGGCATGCTCTGGCCGAACAGGTGCGCGCCGCGCGCGGCCTCGTCGTCGAGCGCGGCGAGTGAGTCCTGCCACAGCGTCGAGACGAAGTTGTGCACGATCGGCGCGATGGTGCACATCAACCCGGTGGCGCGCGCGATCTCGCCCATCTCGGCGATGTTCTTCAGCTGCTCGGGCGGATTGTAGAAGACGGGAACGGTCTGAATGATGCCCCGTCCCGCCGCGGCCATGGCGCGGCCGAGGGCGATGACCTCGTCGCGGGTGGCGAAGCGGCTCGGCACCGGGCGCATCTGCTCGTCGATGTCGACGTACGACGTCGACAGACCGGCCGCGCCGGCGCGCACCGCCTCGGCGAGTACACGCCCCATCGCCGCCGTCTCCTCATCGGTCGCCGCGCGCTCCTGCGCCGCCGCTCCCATGACATAGGTGCGCAGGGCCGAGTGTCCGACCAGGCCGGCGACGTTGATGCCGAGCCCGCGGCGGATGTACGCCAGATACTCCCCGTAGCTCTCCCACTCCCACGGCACCGCCTCGGCGAAGGCGGAGAGCGGGATGTCCTCGATCTGCTTGAACATCCCCGCCAGGGCGCGCTGATCGGCCTGCTTCACCGGCGCCAGGGACAGCGAGCAGTTGCCAATCAGCACCGTGGTGACGCCGTGCTCGATCGTCGGCGTCGCCAAGCGATCCCAACAGATCTGCGGGTCGAAGTGCGTGTGCACGTCGATGAACCCGGGAGCGACCACACGCCCTTTGGCGTCGATCTCGCGCGTGCCGTCGGGTAGACCCGAACGCGGCAGATCGGCCCCGACCGCGGCGACCGCACCGTCGACCACGGCGACGTCGCCGTGCACCGAAGGCCCGCCGGTGCCGTCGACGATGCGGGCATTGCGAATCAGCAGCGAGCGCGAAGCGTCAGCAGCGGCCATGTGAATCCCCCCTGGTGTTGAGTGGAGAGCAATCGTTAGCCGAAACGGCCCGTGCGGTCGACCGCTTGAAGCCTTCCCCCCTTGCGGGGGAAGGCTTGGATGGGGGGCAATGAAATGCCCGCGAAGCGCCCAAAGACTGCTACGCTCGCCCCGCCGCGACCGCGATGCCCTCCACGACAGCTTCCGTCGCCTCGAGCGCTGGCCAGTGGCCGACGTCGTCGAGGCAGCGCAGCGGGCACTGCGGCAGGCGTTCGCGCAGGCGCGGCACGACGTGCCCGCCGGAGACCGGGTCGACCATGCCCCAGACGAAGCGGCGCGGCACGTCGGTGGTTTCCAGCGCGTGCGTCCAGCGCGCGGCGTTGGCGCGGCGGTCGTGGATGTAGTGGATGAGCCGATGGCCGATGCGATGTCCGTCGCGGTTGGCGACGCCGAGCCAGAGCTCGTGCAGTGCGGCGTCGGACGGCATGTGTTGCGGCGAGAACGTGAAGCGCAGGCTGTTGGTGAACGTCTCCTCGCTCACCATCTGGCTGATGCGCGGCCCCTGCTCGGGGTCGAGCAACGCGGTCTGCGCCGGCAGGGCGCGGTGCAGGTCGGGGTACAGGCCACCGTTCAGGAACACCACCCCGTCGAGCTCGACACCCAGCGAGCCCTCGGCGCGCCGCGCGAGCAACTCTTGCGCCACCGACACCGCGTAGTTGTGCGCGACCAGCAGCGTGCGCCGTACGCCGCAGTGCGCCCAGACAGCCTGCGTCAGGTCGGTTTGCTCGACCAGCGAGTAGGTATGATCGGCGGGCTTGTCGGAATCGCCGAAACCGAGGAAGTCGAACGTCAGCGCATCGCAGCCGTCGAGTCGCGCGATCACCCCGGCCCAGTCGAACGAGCTGGTGGGGAATCCGTGCAAGAGCGTGACATGCGGCCCGGCTCCGGCGCGCCGGTGCAGCGAGAGAGTCCACGCATCGCCGCGCCCGGCGCGCAGGGGAATGCGCTCGCCGCTCGCCGCCCACTGCTCAAATGTCTGCACGGCACTCATGACCAGACGGCTACTCTCCCGGCTGCGATCGTTCAAGGCTGGCGAGCAGTGGAACGCACCGGCACGGCGGTGTTATCGTCCGCCGCATGTTGGCGATCCTCGTAGGGCTGATCGGCGGAACACTGAGTGGGCTCACCGGCCTCGGCGGCGGCTTCATCATGGTACCGCTGCTGATCTACTTGTTCGGCATGTCGCAGCACGCCGCCCAGGGCACCTCGCTGGCGGTCTTGTTGCCGCCGCTCGGGCTGTTCGCGTTCATGCAGTACTACAAGAACGGCCATGTCGACGTGCACATCGCCGTGCTGGTCGCCGTCGGCTTCCTGTTCGGTGGCTATGTCGGCGGATACACCGCGCAGATCATCCCCGGCGCGATGCTGCGCAAGGGATTCGCGGTGATGATGGCGCTGATCGCCGCCGACATGTTCTTCCGGCGCTAAACCGCTTCGCTCACATGTCGTAGCCGCCGTTCGGGCTCAGCACCTGCCCGATCGTGAAGTCGGCTTCTGGGGAGGCGAGATACGCCGCGGCGGCGGCGATCTCGTCGACCGTGCCGAGGCGACCGGCCGGCGTCTGGGCCGTGAACACGCTGCGCAGCACGGGCGTGAGCGGGTCGAGCAGCGGCGTGTCGACGAACCCCGGCGCGATGGCGTTGACCTGAATGCCGAGGTGGGCGACCTCGCGCGCCACCGATTTGGTGAAGGCGATGATGCCGCCCTTGGCGGCGGAGTAGTCGGGCGAGCCGGCGAGCCCGGTGGTGCCGGCGATGGAGGCCATGTTGATGATCTTGCCGCGGCGGCGCACCTCCATGACCTTCAGCGCCTCGCGCGTGCAGTGAAACGTGCCGTCGAGATGCACGGCCAGCGTGCGCCGCCACATGCCGTCGGAGAGTGTCTTGGTCGCCTCGATCGCCGTCGTCGCGCGCCCCGCCGTTTGCATCTCGTGCGCCACGGCTTCGAGGTTGCTGACCACGTGCGGCTCGATGAACACGACGCCGGCGTTGTTGACCAGGATGTCGAGCGTGTTCCACACCGTCAGGAAGCGGGTGAACATCTTGAGCGCCGCGCGCCCGTCGGCGACATCCGCGACCACCGCCAGCGCCCGCCCGCCGCCAGCCGTGATCTCGTCGGCGACCTGCTGTGCGGCCTCTTCGCGAATGTCGTTGACCGCTACGGCCGCACCCTCGGCAGCGAAGCGCAACGCAATGGCGCGGCCAATTCCCGAACCGGCGCCGGTGATCAGTGCGACTTTCCCCTCAAGCTTCATCGTCACCAGCCTTCTCTGGTCCCCCTCCTTGCCAAGGAGGGGGTCGGGGGGAGGTCGATTCCGAATCCCGCGGCGCGGAGAAGC
>CAYVUV010000018.1:0-9905 GCA_964455095.1 uncultured Binatia bacterium (SeqCode) | reverse complement strand
CTCCCCCCGCGCTCGCGCCGCTCCGGGCCCCCCCTTTGGCAAAGGGGGGGTAGGGGGGATTTTGAAGGCGGATCCATGTACGGAAAATCCCCCTCAGTCCCCCTTTGCCAAAGGGGGAAGTCGGAGGCGAGGTGTTCGAATGTCCGAATACGGTTTCTGGAATCTCGCCCAAAGTGATCCCGAGCACGTCGCGCTGATCGACCCCGACGGCCGCCAGGTGACCGCCGGGGCGCTGCTCGCCGCCGCCAATCAGATCGTGCACGGGTTGCGCGCGCGCGGGCTCACGCAGGGCGATTGCGTCGCCACCGTGCTGCCCAACGGCGCCGCCATGATCGAGATGTATCTCGCCGCGGGGCAGGCGGGCTGGTATCTGACGCCGATCAATCACCACCTGACCGCGGCGGAAATCGCCTACATCCTCGCCGACTCCGAGGCCAAGGCGTTCGTCGCCGACGCGCGCTTCGGCGCCGCCTGCCGGACAGCGGCGGACGAAGCGAAATTGCCTGCCGCGGCGCGCCTCTCGGTCGGGGCGATCGACGGCTTCACGCCGCTCGAGCAGCTCAAGGCCGGGCAACCGACGGCGATGCCGCCCGACCGCGTCGCCGGGCAGGTGATGAACTACACCTCGGGCACCACCGGGCGGCCCAAGGGCGTGCGCCGCGCGCTGGCGCCGTACGATCCCGATGCCGTCTTCTCGATGTACGCCATGTTCCTCGGCATGTTCGGCGTGCCGGCCGGCGGCGATCAGGTGCACCTGGTCGGCTCGCCGCTCTACCACACCGCCGTGCTGATGTTCACCGGCTCCTCGCTGCACTACGGGCATACGGTGGTGCTGATGGACAAGTGGACGCCCGAGGCCTGCCTCGACGCGATCCAGCGCTACCGCGTCACCACCAGCCATATGGTGCCGACGCAGTTCCACCGCTTGCTGGCCCTGCCCGAAGAGGTCAAGGCGCGCTACGACGTGTCGTCGCTCGAGCACATGGTGCACGCCGCGGCGCCGTGTCCGGTCGACGTCAAGCGCCGCATGCTGGCGTGGTGGGGTCCGGTGATCTACGAGTACTACGCCGCCAGCGAAGGCGGCGGCACGCTGGTCACTCCGGAGGAATGGCTGCAGTATCCGGGCACGGTCGGCCGCGCCTGGCCGAGCTCCGAGATCCGCGTCCTCGACGACGAAGGCAAGGACTGCCCGACCGGTCAGCCGGGCACCGTCTACATGGCCCTCGGGGCGGCGGAGTTCGAGTACCACAAGGACAAGGAGAAGACCGACGCCAACCGGCGCGGCGGCTTCTTCACCGTCGGCGACATCGGCTATCTGAACGAACAGGGCTACCTGTTCCTGTGCGACCGCAAGATCGACATGATCATCTCCGGCGGAGTGAACATCTATCCGTCCGAGGTCGAGTCCGAGCTGCTCACCCACCCCAAGATCGCCGACGCGGCCGTCTTCGGCATTCCGAACGAGGATTGGGGCGAAGAGGTCAAGGCCGTGGTCGAGCCGGCTCCCGGTGTCGTGCCTGGCCCGGCGCTGGCGGACGAGATCCTCGCCTTCTGCGCCGCGCACATGGCCAAGTACAAGTGCCCGCGCTCGATCGACTTCGTCGAGGCGATGCCGCGCGATCCCAACGGCAAGCTCTACAAGCGCAAGCTGCGCGACCCCTATTGGCAGGGGCGCGAGCGCGCGATCTGAGCGGGGCGAATTCGCATCGCCGCGACGCCCGGTGCGCCGCGGCGATGCCGATTTGTTCGATCAGCGCAGCAGGTACTTCGGCGTGAACATCATGTCCTTGAGCTCGACGCCGTACTTGATCTCGACCACCTCGAGCTTGGAGCTGGCCTTCTCCGGCACGTTGGTCATGGTCTGTTGGAGCAGGGTCCAGTTGCCGTCGATCTTCTCGACCTTGTCGATCGTCCAGACCTTGGCCAGCTGACCCTTGGTATCGAAGAACTGGCGCTTGAGGATCAGGAGATCGGTCGGATCGAGCGCCAGCACGGTCTTGCTGTAGAGCTCGCCGGCGGGGTTCTTGGGCGTCGCCTGCACCAGCTTGCACTTGCGGCCGAGCACTTCTTCCTCGCCGACGAAGGCGTAGTCGAAGTCGCCGATCTTGGGCTCGACCAGGTCGGAGACGTAGAAGGTCGAGCCGAGGAACGGCTGCGTGCGGATCTCGTACGAGACCTGGACGACCGAGCGGCTGGCGGCGACCTTGATGTACTGCTCGTTGGGGCCGTCGAGCGGCTGCAGGAAGAGAAAGCGGATCCCCGCCAACTCGGGGGGCGACTTCACTTCGAGATAGTTGGCGCGCGCCCCGTTGATGAACTTGTGGTGCAGCTCGAGCTCGCGTGTCGCACCGTCGGCGATGGTGAGCTTCATGTTCGCCGTCAGCGGCGCCTTCGGCAGCGTCTCGAGGACCTTCTTGACCAGATCCCTCGCCGCCTCGTCGGCCGCCCGCGCCGGGCCCCCGGCCGTCAGCAGCAGCGCGCCGGCCAGCGCGAGCGAGAACCCGCGATATCTCCGTGTCTCCATGGCACCCCTCCTGTGTCAGCGCGCGCAGCCCAGCGCGCGAGCCCTCGCCAATAACGGATTTCGCGCCGCGCGCCAAATGGGAACGGGGGAGGGTCTGTCCGAATCCCGCGTTTCAGAATGGCAACGACGTGTCGCACGAGGGTTCCTTCTCCCGGATGGGAGAAGGACAGGATGAGGGGGATGAGATGGTGAGGCGAAGCCTACCTCTGCTTTTGTCGCATGGTTCCAGGACCGCAAACCAATGCGGTGGCCTTCGGCACTATTGAATCCCCCTCACCTTGCTCCTCTCCCATCCGGGAGAGGAAACCTTGAAGGCTGGGCCGCAATTGCGACCCGCAATTCTCAACGCCGCCCCACCTCCACGGTGAGCTGCTCGGTGGTGCTCTCCAGCCGGTCGCTGAGGATGCGCGTCAGGTTGAGGAAGACCGTCGCGGCAATGCGCGGGTACTGGCGGCGCAGGCGGCGCAGGAAGCGCTCGTCGAGGACGAGATAGTCGGCGGCTTCGGCGACGATCACGTCCGCCGAGCGCGGCCGTTTGCGCACCAGGCCCATCTCGCCGAGGACGTCGCCGCGGCCGAGCTTGCGCAGGACGACGCCGTCCGGGCTGCGCACCTCGGCGCTGCCATTGAGCAAGACGTACATCTCGGGCTTCATCTCGCCGCGGCGGGTGAGCAGGTCGCCGGTGTTCGCCGCGGCGAGGTGGGCCATCAGCGTCGCGATCTTGGCCTGGAACGGGCGCAGGCCGGCGAACAGCGAGATCTGCTTGTGCGGCTCCGGTCCGAGCTTGAGGAAGAGCAGGTCCCACAAGGTCACGATCTTGGTCGTCGCCAGCAGCGCCGGGGTGAAGAACAACTCGGTGACCAGCGCGACACCCATGGTGACGCCGGAGAGCAAGCCGAAGTGCTGCACCGGCTGGAAGTTCGACAAGCAGACGATGAAGAACCCCGCGGCCAGGGCGACGGAGATGAACACCGCCGCCTGGCCCGCCGAGCGAATTGCGTAGAGCACCGCCTGCTCCTGGCTGCCGGAGCGGCGCAACTCGGCGTTGAAGCTGCTCAGCAGGTGAATCGTATCGTCGATGGCGATGCCGATGGCGATGGCGGCGATCATGCTCGTCGAGACGTTCAGGGTGATGCCGGTCCACCCCATGATGCCGAACAGGATCACCGTCGGGATGACGTTGGGAATCAGCGCCAGCATGCCGACGCGCAGCGAGAGGAAGAGAAACGCGAGCAGCAGCCAGAGCGCGAACAGCTCCTGCCAGATGCCGGTGACCTGGCCCCAGACCAGCGTGTCGGCCGACTGGTTGAGCAGCACCACCGTGCCGGTCGGGCGCACGTGGATGCCGGGCGGGAAGTGCTCGGCGGCAAACGCCTGCACCGCGGCGACGAACGCGCCGACCTCGGTCGAGCCCGACAGCGTCGTGCGCGCGATCATGTTGCCGCGCGAGAAGTCCGGCGTCGCCACGGCGCGCAGGTCCGCCGGGTTGACGAACAGCAGAATCTGGTCGATCTCGCTCTGCGACGCCGCGTCGCCTGGCTTCGCGTCGGGCTGCAAGACGCCGCGCACCAGGTCGAGGTAGTCGACCAGCGAGACGGTCTTGTCGACGCCGGGCTGCTGGTTGACGAATTCCTGCAAGGCGCGGATGGCGGCCAGGACCGGCAGGCGGGTGATCGCGCCGGGGCGGTCGCCGTCGATGGCGATGTAGATCGGCTGCGTGCCGGCGAGCCGGCTCGAGATCAGCGCGTTGTCCTGGCGGATGGTGCTCGCCGGGCTGAAGAAGCTCAGGTAGTCGGTGGCGACGCGCACCTTGGTGATGCCCCAGGCGCTGACCAGCAAGACCAGCACGCCGCAGACGAGCACCAGGCGCCGCCGCCGCACGGCAAACGCCCCCAGGGCCTGCAAGCCGCGTACGACATGCCCGCCTTCTGGCGATTTGAGCCGGCCGGGGGCGGGCAGCGGCATCAGCGCTAGCGCCGCTGGGATGACGGTGAACGAGGCGATGAGGATGAAGAGAATGCCGAGCACGGAGTAGACGCCAAACTCGCGGATGGCCGGGATCGGCGTGAAGATCAGCGTCGCGAAGCCGATCAGCGTCGTCAGCGCCGCGATTGCCACCGGCACGCGCACGTGGTGCATCGTCGCCGCCACCACGGCGGCCGGCGTGCGGCCCGGCTTGAGCTCGAGGTAGTACTGACTGATCAGGTGAATACCCGACGCCACGCCGACCACCATCAAGAGCGGGTTCAGCACCAGCGTGCCCATCGTGATGGCGCTGCCGCAGAGCACCATCACCCCCGTGGTCCAGACCACCCCGATGACCACCGCGCTGAGCGGGATCAACACGCCGCGCATGGTGCGGAACGTGATGTAGAGAATCACCACGACGAGCAGCAGCGCCAGCGGCATGAACGTCTGCGTGTCGCCTTCCATCATGCGCGCGCCGTTCACCTTGATGGTCGGAATGCCGGTGATGGCGAACTGCTCCGGTCCCTTCAGCTCGGCGACCAGGGCGCGAATGCGATCTTCGATCGCGCGCAGCGCGTGCTCGTCCTCGATGGCGTCGAACAGCACCGAGATGCCCGCCGCGCGCCCGTCGCGCGAGACCACGTTGCCGATGTAGATGGGGTTGGCCTCCACCTTGGCGCGAAACGCCGCCGCCTCGGCGGGGGTGGAGGGTACCGCGCGCATCAGCCGCCCGATGCGCAGGCCGAGCTCGCCCATCTCGGCGCCCTTCATCGTCGTCAGGCTCAGCACCTCGTGCACGCCCGGGATGGCGGCGAGCTGTTCGGACAGGTGGTCGATCTTGGCCAGCGTCGCAGGGGCGTAGACGTCGTCGGCGAAGACGCCGATGACGGTGATCTCCTCGCTGCCGAACAGATCGCGCACCTCGCGGTAGTAGACGCGGTCGGGGTCGTCGCGCGGCAGCAGGTTCTCGATCGAGCTGTCGACTTTGATGCGCGGCGCAAAGGCGCCCAACACGGCGGTGATGGCGAGCATGACCGCCAGCGTCGCCCGCGGCCGGCGCAGCGGAATGGAGAGCAGCCGCCTCAGCACGGGCAGCCGGAGAAGGCAGGGAGAGACGCGTGGTCGATCATGGCGCGCCGGACTCTATCCCGTCTGGTTCAGCCGCGAAAGCGCTGGCGCCTCCGAGCTCGGATCGATGCTGGCAATCCCGGCAGACAGGCGGATGTCTTACTCCTCCGTGTGTCATCCCTGTTCCTGCCTGGTGCTCTTCCGCGCAGCGGTGCAGCCAACTTGACAATTCTTCTCCCAGTAAGTGATTGTCGAGCATTGCTTGACGGGCTGCCGGCGCGGCCTTTAGCGGCGCGTTCGGCGATGGATCTGTTCGCGCACGAAAGAAGGAGGGTCCGCATGGAGTTGTTCCTCGTTCGCCGGCAGTGGCTCGGTCTTGTTCTCGGTCTCGCGCTCGGCGCGCCGCCGGCCGCCTTTGGCGCGGCGACCACGGTGCGCGAGCCGGCCTTCGGGTTGCCGCATATCTTCGCCACCACCGACCTCGAGCTGGCGCGCGAAAACGGCCGCGAGATCGCCAAAGATCGACTGACGCAGCTGATCCTGCTGTCGCGCGTCGGGCGCGGGACGCTCTATCAGGCCTTCGGCGTGCTCGATCCGACGACGCTGAACGGCGACATCGAGGCGCGCCAGACCGGTTACACGTCCTCGGAGCTGAACAACATGTACGCCAAGCTGCCGCAGCGCGAGCGCGACATGGTGCTCGAGTACTGCAAGGGCGTCAACGACACCATCGACGCGATCTACGCCGGGTCGCTGCCGGAGCCGATCGAGGTCGACATTCTGCGCAATCTGCTCGGGCTGTCCGACGACTTGTTCGGCAACAAGAACAATGTCTCCGACCAGGTCGATCCGTTCTACGCCGCTGCCGGCGGCGCCTGGCCCAACAGCGGCTTCCAGTTCACGCCCGAGATGGCGATGTCGATCGCCGTCCTCGAGGTGCGCAACTTCGGCTTCGAGAATCTCGAGGAAGACCGCCGCTACGCCGAGCTCCAGGCGCTGATTGGCAAACACGGTGGCGGCAGTGGGGCCGAGATCTGGGATGACTTCAATTTCCTGGTCGACCCGCTCGCACCGGTGTCGGTGCCGGACACCTCGACGCCGGGCTTCGGCGGCCCGCTCGCCGGCCTGCGCCGCCCCAGGGGCAATCTCGTCGAGGTGGCGCGACAGTTTCCGCGGTATGACTATCTCGCCGCCGCCGATCGGCGCCAGGCGGCCGCCGACGCGCGCGCGGCGCTCGGCAAGCAGTGGGGCGCCTGGCCGTCGCTGGGCAGCTACGCCTGGCTGATCAGCGGCAGCAAGTCGGCCACCGGCTATCCCTGGCTCGGCGGCTTTCCGCAGACCGGCATCCAGACGCCGTCGATCATGCACTTCGTCGAAAACCGCAGCGCCGAGGGCGCCAATCACCGCGTGCAGGGCATCGGCATGGAGTTCGCCGGCGCGCCGTTCATTCTGATCGGCCAGACCGACAACGTCGCCTACACCACCACCACCGCGCTGCTGCGCATCGTCGACACGTTCTTCGAGCAGATCGTGGGCGAGGACACCGACACGCTGCGCTTTGACGACGAGGGCGCGCCGGCGGCGTTGGCGCAGCGGACGGAGACGTTTCTCGGCGGCTTCGCGCCCTCCGCGAGCCGCGTGTTCTGGCGCAGTCACGCGCGCGGCGGCAACGGCGGCTCTCGCCCGGTGGTCGATTTTCTCGGCGACCGCGAGGGCGCGGCGGACAGCGCGACGGCGACCAGCCTGGTCGACGCCGCGGCCTTCGACGTGAGCTACGTCGGCGGCCACATCGCCATCGTCGACGGCGTCGGGGCCGGCCAGATCCGCGCCATTAGCGCGGTGCCGAACGCCAACACCGTGCAGATCGGTGTGGCGTGGACGACGCCGCCGGTCGCCGGCTCGACCTACGTCGCGGTGAAGTCCGGCCACAACGTCGTCGCGGCGGCGATCGATTCACCGCTCTGGCAGGAAGAGTCGACCTCCGTGGTCGGCTTCGCGCAGTTCCAGCGCGCCGAGAACATCATGGACATCCGCGCCGGCGTGCGCATGATGCCGAGCACGCACAACTTCTTCGCCGCCGACCACAACGCCTTCAACACCTACGGCACGGCGGCGACGAACGGCAACATCGGATACTGGGCTTCCGGCATGTCGCGCGTGCGTCCGAACGATTCCCGCCTGCCGCTGGACGGCACCGTGCCGAATCCGTTGGTGGTCGCCGGCGGTGCGGTGGCCAGCGCCACGGCGACGAGCGTGACGGCGTCGTCGGGCGTGTTCGGCAGCAACGACTTCTCCCCGCCGGCGGTCAACGCGCGCTACGACGACCCCGACACGCTGCCGACCGAGTACGTCGTCGCCATCACCACCGGCAGCGGTGCCAAACAGACCCGGCGCATCGCCAGCAACACCAGTGATACGCTGACGCTCGAGTCGGCCTGGGGCGTCAATCCCGCGCCCGGCGATACGCTGGAAGTCTATGCCGTGGTCGGCATGCCCGAGGCCGTCAACCCGGCCGAAGGCTACACCGGCAACTGGAACAACAAGGCGGCGACACTCGACGAAGGCAACAACTTCGGGCGCCTGTGGCGCCACATCTTCATCCTCGAGCGCCTGGCGAGCGAGAACGCCTGGGACCGCGACAAGCAGCGCCAACTCAACAACGACGTCGCCGGGCTCGACAGCAAGGGCGACCTCGGCCGCTACCTGCTGCCGCGCATTCGCCAGGCGGTCGACGCCGTCGGCAACGGCGGCAACCCCGCCGTCGACAGCGTGCTCGCGGCGCTGGAGAGCCACCAGGCGTCGCCGTCGTTCGGCCGCAACTTCATCAATCCCGTCACCGCGACCACCAACGACGGCGAAGTCGTGTTCATGAACAACCTGATCAACAAGCTGGCCCTCGACATCTTCGGCGACGAGTTCACCGGCGCGCTGCCGGTCCCGACCGGGGGGCGCGCGCTGAGCATGGTGCAGCACGCCATCGACTCGAAGGCCGGCGACCTGCCGACCGGCTACGGGCAGGTCTACCAGGGCAACTATTTCGCCGTGTCCGATATCGACAAGTTCCTCTGTTACAAGGTCAAGACGACGCCGGGCACGCCGAAGTTCACGGCACAGGAGGGGCTCACGCTGACGGACGCGTTCGAGTCCGGTGCGTTCGATGCCAAGAAGCCACAGGCGCTGTGCGCCCCCGCCGGCCCGACCGGGCCCGTCTTCGACGCCGCGACGCACTTCACCGGCTACAAGCTCAAGGTGTCGCCCGGTGGGCCCAAGCACGTGCCCGAGGTCGGCGTCGAGATCGAGGACATGTTCGGCACGCGCAAGTACGACACGGTCAAGGCCAACCGCCTGCTGGTGCCGAGCGGCAAGGCCCTCGGCGGCCCGGCGCCGGCGCCGCCGGCCGGGTCGGATTCGTACAAGTGCTACAAGGTCAAGCGCAGCGACGGCGAGCCGAAGTTCCCGAACAATCTACAGATCGCGCTCACCGATCAGTTTCAGACCCGCACCTACGACATCAAGAAGCCGGTGCGTCTGTGTGCGCCGGTCGACAGCGGCGGCGGCATCGTCAGCACCATCAATCACTTCATGTGTTACAAGGTCAAAGCTGCGATCGATCACACGCCGATCGAGGGCAGCATCAACACCACCGACGTCTTCGGCACGGGCGAGCTCGACACGGTCAAGGAGCAGGAGCTGTGCGTGCCGGCGGCGCGCAACTGGGAAGTGATCGTGCGCGACAGCTTCTCGGCCCTGGCGACCGGCGGCATTCCCGCCGACCCGCCACGGCCCAACAGCCGTTACCGACATCCCCTGGTCGCGCTCTTCCCGTCACTCGAGTTCGCCCCGACGCCGTTCGGCAACCGCGGCACGTACGAGCAGATCGTCGACGTGCGGCCGACGGTGAACGGCGAGTTCATCTTCCCGCTCGGCCAGAGCGGTCTGATCGAGGGGTCGTTCTCGGGCGTCACCTCGATCGATCCCAACGTCACCAGCCTGCATCCGGTCTGGCGCGACTGGCGCTTCGTGCCGATGCTGCACGTCGCCGCCGATCTGGGCGGCGGCAGCGAGGACGCCGACAGCGACGGCGTCTTCGACGGCTACGAGCGCTGGTACTACGGCAATCTGACCAACGGGGCGGCGTCCGACACCGATGGCGATGGCGCCACGCTGCTGCAGGAGTTTACGGCCGGGTCGGATCCGACCGACAGCGACACCGACAACGACGGGGTCGCGGACGGGAGCGACACCGCCCCGCAAGACCGGTTGGTGCCGTAGCGCCGCGGATGATGGCTCGCAGCCGCGGGGGGGGGGGGGCGCCCCCCGCCCCCCCACCCCCCCCCCGCGGGGG
>CAYVUV010000017.1:0-15519 GCA_964455095.1 uncultured Binatia bacterium (SeqCode) | reverse complement strand
ACCTTCACCATCCTCTTGCACGACGTGGATCGCGCGGTCGCCGACAGCGAGGAAACGGGCTTCGTGAAGATTCACGTCAAGGACCGCACGGACCACATTCTCGGCGCCACCATCGTCGCCCGCCATGCGGGCGAGATGATCAACGAGATCACCCTGGCGATGGTGGCCGGCATCGGCCTGCGCACCCTCGCCCGCGTCATTCACGCCTATCCGACCCAGGCCGAAGCGATCCGCAAGGCGGCCGACGCCTACAACCGCACGCGCCTGACGCCGACCATCCAGTCGCTGCTGCGGCGCTGGCTACAGTGGTGACCGCCTAGGCGCGCGGCGCGCTCAGCACGGCCTTGGCATGCGCGCAGACGTTGTCGACGGTGAATCCGTACTCGCGCAGCAGCACCTCCGCCGGCGCCGAGGCGCCGAAGCGCTCGATGCTCAGCACCGCACCGCGATCGCCGACATACTGGCGCCAACCCTGGGCCACGCCCATCTCGACCGCCAGCCGTGCCGGCACCGACGGCGGCAGCACGGCATCGCGCTCGGCTTGCGGCAAGGCGTCGAAGAGCTCCCAGCTCGGCATCGCGACGCAGCGCACCGCCACGCCTTCGCCCTGCAGACGTTCCGCCGCGGCGACGATCAGGCCGACCTCGGAGCCGCTGGCGATCAGGATCAACTCCGGCTTGCCGCTCGGCGCATCGACCAACACGTACCCACCGCGGCGCAAGCCGTCGGCCGATGCGTAGCGGCTGCGATCGAGCGTCGGGACATTCTGTCGCGTCAACACCAGCACTACCGGGCGGCCGCGCGTCTCCAACGCCACGCGCCACGCCACCGCCGTCTCGTTGGCGTCGCTGGGGCGGATCACGGTCAGGTTCGGTATCGCGCGCAGCGCGGCGAGCTGTTCCACCGGTTGATGGGTGGGCCCGTCCTCGCCCAACGCCAGGCTGTCGTGCGTGAAGACGTGCACGACATGCAGTCCCATCAGCGCCGCCAGGCGGATCGGCGGGCGCATATAGTCGGAGAAGATCAGGAAGGTCGAGCCATACGGAACGATCGCACCGTGCGCCGCCATGCCGTTGGCGATGGCGCCCATCGCGTGCTCGCGCACACCGAAGTGAAGGTTGCGTCCGGCATAGCTCCAGCCACCGCTGTCGGAGCCCTGCGTGTCGACGCCCGGACCCGCCGGCGGATTGAAATCGCCCAGGCCTTTCAGCGCCGTATGGGTCGAGGAATTCAGATCGGCCGAGCCGCCGGTCAGCGCCGGCACGCGCGGCGCGATGGCGTTCATCACCTTGCCCGAGGCGACACGGGTGGCCAGGCCCTTGGCATCGGCGGGAAAAACCGGAATGTCCGCGTCCCAGTTCGGCGGCAGCTCGCCGCGCAGGCTGCGCCGCAGCTCTTCGGCCAGGTCGGGAAACGCCTTCGCATAGGCCGCCATGCGCTCGTTCCACGCCGCTTCGTCGCGCGCGCCGCGCGTCACCGCCTGACGAAAGTGCTCCAGCGCCGGCGCCGGGATAAGGAATGGCGGTTCGGTCGGCCAGCCGAGATTCTCCTTGGTCAAGCGCACTTCGTCGGCGCCGAGCGGCGAGCCGTGCGCTTCGAAGGTGTCGTGCTTGTTCGGCGACCCGTAGCCAATATGGGTGCGCACCAGGATCAGCGACGGCCGCCCCCGTTCCGCCCGTGCAGCCTGCAGCGCAGCGTCAACCGCTGCGAGGTCGTTGCCATCGGCGACCGTCGCAGTGTGCCAGCCGTAGGCTTCGAACCGGCGCGCGCGATCTTCCGAGAACGTGATGTCGGTGCCGGCGGCGAGCGTGACGTAGTTGTCGTCGTACAGGCAGGTCAGCTTGCCGAGTCGCAGATGCCCGGCCAGCGAGGCCGCCTCGGCTGCGACGCCTTCCATGAGATCGCCGTCGCTGACGATCGCCCAGGTGGCGTGGTCGATCACCTCGTGCCCGGGCCGATTGTAACGCGCCGCCAGCTGGGCTTCGGCCATCGCCATACCGACCGCGTTGGCGAGCCCCTGCCCGAGCGGACCGGTGGTCGTCTCCACGCCAGCCGTATGCCCGCGCTCGGGATGCCCCGGCGCCTTGCTGCCCCACTGGCGGAATTTTTTGATGTCGTCGAGCGAGAGGTCGTAGCCGGTCAGATGCAGCAGGCTGTAGATCAGCATCGAGCCGTGACCGGCCGAGAGCACGAAGCGGTCGCGGTCGAACCAGTCGGGATTGCGCGGATGGTGCTTGAGCACGCGCGTCCACAAGACATAGGCCATCGCCGCGGCACCGAGCGGCATGCCGGGATGGCCGCTGTTGGCTTGTTGGACGGCATCCACCGACAGAAACCGAATAGTGTTGATGCACAGCTGATCGAGGTCTTTTGACATGGCCCTCTTCCTATATCTTCAGGAACGACAGTCCCAGCCCAGGCACCAGAAACCGAACCCTGTGCCTCCTGGCATTGGCTTGACCTCTGACATCGATGGGAGTCTCAACCTACGCTGCCGTAGGGGCGGGTGATGATCTCGAGGAGGTGGCCATTGGGGTCTTTGAAGTACACGCCGCGGCCGCCAAAGTGGTGATTGATCTCACCGGGGAGCGTCCGGGCCGGATCAGCCCAGTACTCGAGTCCGCGCGCGCGCACGCGGCCAAATATCGCATCGAAATCATCATCGCCGATCAGGAACGCATAGTGCTGAGTGGTGATCTCGCCGTCGATCTCGAAAAAGTCCAGCGAGACGCCGTTGTCGACCGCGACGACGAGGAAGTGAAGAAAGGGCGTTGGCTGCGGCAAGCCGAGAATCTCGGTCAGAAACGCCGCCGACTTCTGCTTGTCGCGGCACCAGACGATGGTATGGTTGAGCTGCACGCTCATGACCCTGAATCCTCCTGCGATTGGGGTGTCGGCACTGGCGTTCGAGAGGTGAACGTTTACCCGGACCGTCTGTCGCTGTCGACTGAACGCATTGGACTCGGCCCGCCTTCGCGAGCGATGGGGGTGAGCGGGCCTTGCACAGAAACCCCTTTCATCACCGAGCGTGCCTCTCCGGCGGGGCGGAATCGCTATCGGCATCGGAATCGATTCCTCTCCGAGGGATTCCGCGGTCCCTGGCGGATCGCATCGACACCGGCCGCAATTCATTTCGTTGCCCTCGATCCCGATACCGATTCCGACCCCGACTCCGACCAGAGCGCCGTCCAACGGTGACTTTGTGTGCAAAGCCCGGTGAGCGGCAATCTCGGTCCCAGACCAGATATACGCGGCACCCCACTTGCGCCCCCGGCCATTGGGGCTAGAGATCTCGTATGACAAACACCGAAGAGCGCACCGTCACCGTTTCGATCCGCACGCCGTTCATGCTCAACGAGTTCGACCCCCTGACTCGAACGGCGCTCGAAAAGCAGGGTGTCGCCGACTGGGAAGTCGTCGAGATCGTGTCCGTGCGGCCGCCCAACAACGGCAAGCAATCCAGCACGTTGCGCGTGCGCCGCCGCTAGCCCGCATTTCTCACCAGATTCCGCGCTCGCAGTAGGAAGCTGGTGAGGAATGCGGGCTAGGCGGTCGCGTCATTCGCGCCCGCGCATGCGGCGCGCCAGGGCGTCCTCGCCGAGCGGTTCGGGGTGCTTGACGCGCAGGCTCTCGGCCCACTGGCGGGCGAAGTCGCGCTGGAAGTGCCAATTGATCGCGGCGGTAATGAGCATGGCGATGATCGCCCCCAGGGTGGCGAGCGCCATGTCCTTCTGCGCGTCCCACTGATCGCCCTGCGTGCCGAGGTAGGCGGTACCGAGGTCGCCGCCCAGGGCCGACGCCGCCCCCCATTCGATCAGCTCGTAGAGCATCGACGTCGCCATCACCACGTCGAGCGGCAGGAAGTACCCCCAGAAGCCGCGCACGTCGGCGACGCGCAGGAACACTTCGCGGGCCGGATAGGCGAGCAGGATTCCGTACGAGAAGTGGACGAGGCGATCGTAGTGATTGCGCTCCCACCCGGTCAGGCTCGAGAGCGTGCGGCCCGTGAGCGCCTCGACCCACGCGTCGTACGGCACCAGCGAATAGGTGTAGTGGGCGCCCACCGCGTGGAGACAGAAGAGGAGGAAGATCAACGTATAGGACACGCGCGAAAGCGGCAGGGCCCGGTGCGTGGCCACCAGCACGGCGACACCGCCAAACAGGAAGGCGTTCTCGAGCAGCCAGTCGGCGCGATCGTGCGGCGCGATCCCCAACCCGATCGAGAGCAGGGTGAGGAGGGCGAGAAGCAGGCGCGGATACCACTGGTGCGAGAACCACGACTGTGAACCTGCCATCGCGCACCTGCAAACTACGGGCGCGGCGAAAAGGCAATGGGGGCTCAGCCGCGTGCGGCCGTGCGAGCGCGCACCCCGCGCGCGCGGAGGAGCTGCTGGAGCGCCGGCTTGTCGACCTTGCCCGTCGCCGACATCGGCACTTGCTGCGTCGAATAGCTCGGCGCGCGTCCGGCCGCAGATGCCGCGCATCAGGTTCCGTCCGCGCAGCTGAATTTCACCCTGGACGCCCGCCGCCGGCGCGCGATCACCTTCGGAATCGTCCACTCGCTATCACTGTTCATCGGCGCACGACGGCCTGACGTCCTATTAGCGCCCACGGCGGCGCGCCTTGCCTTTGGGCTGGTCGGCGCGCTCCGGTTCCACTTCCACCACGGCCGCGAGGCTGCCGATCTCCAGGAACTCATCGGCCGTGCTGGAGGCAAACAGATGCATCGCCCGAGCCACGATTCCGGTCCATCCGGTCTGGTGGCTGGCGCCGATGCCGGCACCAGTGTCGCCGTGAAAGTATTCGTAGAACAGCACGAGATCACGCCAGTGCGGGTCGTCCTGAAACTTCCGCGCCTGACCGTGAACCGGGCGCCGCCCATCATCGCTGCGCAAGAAGATGCTGTTCAGTCGGCGCGAAAGTTCCTCGGCAACCTCGTACAGGTTCATCTGCTGTCCGGAACCCGTCGGGCACTCCACGGTGAAGTCCTTGCCGTAGTACTGAAAGTAGTGCAGCAGCGCGCGCACGATCAGGGCGTTGACCGGCGTCCAGATCGGCCCGCGCCAGTTCGAGTTGCCGCCGAACATCCCGCTGTCGGACTCCCCCGGCAGGTACGACACCGTGTGGGCGTCGTGCCCAACGTGGAACACGTAGGGATGCTCGGCGTGATAGCGGGAGAGAGACCGGATGCCGTAGGGGCTCAGGAACTCCTTCTCGTCGAGCATCCTCGCCAGGACCCGGCGGAGCTTGGTCTCGTCCAGCACCGCCGCCAGCCGGCGGCCCGAATGCCCGAGCTTGGCCGGATCGTGGATGAAGGCCGTCAGCTCCGGGCGACCGACGAGGAAGCTGCGGAAGCGCTCGCGCAACGCCGGATACTTCTCCAGCAGTCCGCCGTCGAAGACGGAAACGGCGCACAGGGGCAACAAGCCGACCATGGACCGGACTTTCAGTCGCTGCGCCGTTCCGTCCGGGAGCTGGAGCACGTCGTAGAAGAAGCCGTCGTCCTCGTCCCACATCCCGGTGTCTCTGCCGGCGCGCATCATCGCCGACGCAATCCACAGGAAGTGCTCGCCGAACTTGAGCATCATGTCGAGATAGGCCGGGCGACTCTGGGCCAACAACGCGGCCATCTCGAGCATGTTCAGGCAGAAGAGCGCCATCCACGCGGTGCCGTCGGCTTGCTCCAGGTACCCGCCGGTCGGCAGCGGCGCGCTGCGATCGAAGACGCCAATGTTGTCCAGCCCGAGGAAGCCGCCTTCGAAGGCGTTGTTGCCGCCGCGATCCTTGCGATTGACCCACCACGTGAAGTTGAGCATCAGCTTGTGAAAGACGCGTTCGAGCCAGTCGAGGTCGCCGGCGCCGTGGCGGAGCATCTCGAGACGGTAGGTGAACCCGGTGGACCATGCGTGCACCGGCGGGTTGACGTCGCCGAAGTTCCACTCGTAGGCCGGAATCTGCCCACTGGGGTGCAGATAGGAATCCTCGAGCATCAAGCCGAGCTGCGCCTTGCCGAAGTCGTCATCAACCAGGGTCAGGGCGAGGACGTGGAAGGCGAGATCCCAGGCGGCGTACCAGGGGTATTCCCACTTGTCGGGCATCGAAATGATGTGGGCGTTGTGCATGTGGTGCCAGTGCGTGTTGCGCGGCGCCTGCCGCTGCGGTCTGAACGGGTTGGCGCCATGCTCATCGAGCCACTTGTCGACGTCGTAGTAGTAGAACTGCTTGGACCACAGCATGCCGGCCATCGCCTGGCGCATTACGCTGGCCGCGTCGGCATCGAGCGATGGCGGAATCACCGCGGCGTAGAACTCGTCCGTTTCCCGGCGGCGTGCCGCCATCACGCGGTGGAAGTCGGGCCCGAACGGAGCGGCGGGCGCGGCCTCGCTCAGCCGCAGCCGCAGCGTCTGCGACGCCCCCGCCGGCACGCTGACCGCGTAGTGCGCTGACACTTTGGTTCCCTGCTGCTGCGGATTCACCGCGTCCTGCCGGCCATGCACGATGTACTGGTCGATCCCGTCCTTGACCCAGGGGGTTCGGTTCCGCGCCTGGAAGAGGCGCTCATGATTGGTCTCGTTCTCGGTGAAGAGCAGCGTGGTCGCGCCTTCACAACAGAGGAATCGCTCACCGAGGTCCGGGTGCGAGGCGGCGACGACACCGCCGGCGACGGCGCGGAGATGCGGGCGGTGTGCGTCGCCGCCCCATGACCAGGTGTTGCGGAACCAGAGCGTCGGCAGCACGTGCAGCGCCGCGGCCGCTGTTCCGCGGTTGCAGACCGTGATCTCGATCAGCAGGTCCTCCGGTGAGCCCTTGGCGTATTCGACGAACACGTCGAAGTAGCGATCACCGTCAAAGACGCCCGTGTCGAGCAACTCGTACTCGGGCTCGTGGCGGCTGCGACCACGGTTGGTCGCGACGAGGTCCTCGTACGGATAGGCTGCCTGCGGGTACTTGTAGAGGTACTTCATGTACGAGTGGGTCGGGGTGGAGTCGAGGTAGAAGTAGTATTCCTTGACGTCCTCTCCGTGGTTCCCCTCGCTGTTGGTCAACCCGAAGAGCCGCTCCTTGAGGATCGGATCCTTGCCGTTCCACAGGGCCAGCGCGAAGCAGAGGGACTGGCGGTCGTCGGAGACACCGGCCAGCCCATCTTCTCCCCACCGATACGCCCGCGAGCGCGCCTGGTCGTGGCTGAAGTAGTTCCACGCGTCGCCCGATTCGCTGTAGTCCTCGCGCACCGTGCCCCACTGTCGCTCGCTCAGGTAGGGTCCCCACTTGCGCCAGGGAATGTTCTGCGTGCGAGCTTCTTCCAGGCGACTGTGCTCCGCGGTCATCAGCTCCCCTCCGTTGCAGCGAAAATTACCTCGCGGTCTGTTCTCATCCTCTGGTTTGACCGGTGGCCTCGTTGCACTGGACTCCTCGCGCTACCCGGCATCGAAGAGCGCCTCGAGAGCAAGCCGGTCGAGCTTGCCACTCGATAGCATCGGGACCGTGTCGTCGGCGAGCAGCAGGAACCGTCGTGGCACCTTGTAGGCGGAGAGCCGCGCGGCGAGCTCGCCGCGCAGCTTGTCGACATTTACGACGCGACCGGCCGGCACGCGGATCGCCGCCGCAGCCGTGCGGTCGAGACGATCCTGCGGTCCGCGAGCGCGCGGGCGACCTCGAACTGCAGCTCCGTCAGGAGCGGGGTCGGCCGCCGATATGTCAGCGTGAGCGAGACCCAGGCGTCGACCGTGAAGCGCTCGAGCAGCGCGAAGCGAGCCGAGGTCGGCCGTCGCTCGCGTCAGGACGTCGCGGCAACGGCCTTCGCGGCGACGGAGCGCGCCCACGGGTAGTCGGGCTTGCCGCTCGGGTGGCGGCGGATACTCTCGCAGAAGGCGATCGCGCGTGGTGCCTTGAAGCGCGCGATCGTGCGTGCGGTGAACTCGCGCAGCTCGTGCGGCGCGACGTTCGCTCCTGGACGGAGCTGCACGATGCCGACGACCTCCTCGCCGAAGCGGTCGCTTGGTCTGCCTACGACGACCGCATCGACGACGTCCGCGTGCCGGCGCAGCGTCTCCTCGACCTCCTCGACGAAGATCTTCTCGCCGCCGCTGTTGATCACCAGCGAGTCGCGCCCGAGGAGGACGATGGCGCCGTCCGGCGTCAGACGCGCCCGATCGCCCGGAACGGCAACGCGCTCGCCGTCGATGATGGGAAAGGTCTCCTCGGTCCTTCTCCGGTCCCCGAGATAGCCGAGCGGCACGCGGCCGCGCCGCGCGGTCCAGCCGATCTCGTCGTCGCCCGGCGCGAGGAAGCGACACCGGTCCGCCGACAGCACCGCGGCACCTGCTGCGGGGGCGAAGGTGCGCACGATGCCCGCCCGTCCCGTCGTACCGAAGGCCATGCCGCCGGTCTCCGATGCGCCGTACCCGTCGATGATGGTCAAGTGGGGCAGGAGCTCGAGGAGGTCCTGCTTGCAGTCCGCGCTCGTTATGGCACCGCCGGTCCCGAGCATCATCAATGATGACAGGTCGTACGTCGTCCGCCGCATCTCTGCGATCAGGCGCCGGGCGAATGCGTCGCCGACGATCGACATGAAGTTGACCCGCTCGCGCGCAACGGTTTCGAGGATGGTGCGCGCGTCGAACGGTGCGGAGTCGTCATGCAGGACGACGGTCCCGCCGGAGTGGATGCCGGCGAACGCCGTCCACTGCGCCGCAGCGTGCATCAGCGGCGGAGCCGCGAACCAGTTCACGCCGCCGGCCGCCGCGCGCGCCGTCAGCGTCTCCCGCGACGCATCGTCGCTGCCGCCCATCGCGGCGACGAAGATATCGGCCTGGCGCCACAGCACGGCCTTGGGCGAGCCGGTGGTGCCGCCGGTGCAGACCAGGCAGAGGTCGTCTGGGGACGGGACCGGGAGGTCGGCGACAGCGGGCTCGCGCGCGGCGTCCTCGAAGCTCGTGCTGCCCGCGAGCGGCGCAGCTCCCGACCCATCGTCGACGTCGACGAGTAGCAGCCTGCGCCCTTTCGCCGCCGCGCCGACGAGTGGCGCGAGTGCGCGATGGTACACGACGGCCTCGGCGTCGAGCATGTCGAGCAGGCTGCGCACCTCCTCGGGCCGGTAGTGCTGGTTGACGTTGAACGGCACGGCCCGGGCGCGGAAGCAGCCGAGCATCGTCTCGATGTATTCGGGGCAGTTGTAGAGCAGCAGGGCGACGGTCGCCTGCCCGCACTCCCAGCGCTCGAGCTCGTGGCGCTCGCGGCGGAGGCCAATGTTGTGGCGCTGGAGGAACAAGGCGAGGTTTCGGCTGCGCGTCTCCACCGCGCCGTAGGTCCGCCGCGTGTGCTTCCAGACCAGCATGTCGCGGGCGGGTGCGGCGGCCGCGATCACCTCGAACGCGGCCGGCAGGGACCATTCCATCGACTCCATCGGCACTCCCCGCCCTTTACGGCAGTCGCGTGCGCAGCAGCTCGGCGACGTCGTGATCCTCGATCGCCGCGTTCGCGCGCGCCGTCGCACCCATACCGACCTCGATCGGCTGCCACTGCGATCCCATGGCGGCCGTGACGACCGCGGCGATCCACGCCGACACGGTGTGCACGCGGTACTGGTCCCACGCCGTGTCGACGTCGAGCGCGACGCCGCCCACGCGGAGCCGCTCGCAGTAGCGCGCGACGAGTCGACGCTCGTGCGCGCGCCGCAGGTCGGTCGGCACCGAGCTGCCGAGGAAGTAGGCCACGTCGCGGAGACCCGGCGCGCAGCTCACCATGGCCCAGTCGAGGAAGCCGGGCGTGGTGTCGTCGACGAACAAGTTGCCGAGGTGCGCGTCGCCATGCACGAGGGTGGGCGTACCCTGCGCGAGCAGCGCTGCGACTCCGTCGGCACGCGGCAGGTACACCTCGGCCAGCCGGCGCGAGGCGTCGGGCAGGCGCGGACCCAGCTGCTCGACGGCGAAGCTGATCAAGGGCGCCGCGGAACCGTAGCCGCGCGTGCGGCGCTCCACCCACGCGAGGTCGCCGTCGGGCGCGAACCGCCGACTCGCCCAGAACGCGGCGTGGAGCGCGGCAAACGCGTCGATCGTCCGCTCCACGAACGCCGGCAGGTCGGGATCGCCCTGGCCCGGGTAGCGCGCGCCGGCCGCGAGCAGATCCTCGAGCACCATGACGTAGCGCCCGGCGTCGTCGTGCGCCGCGTACCAGGGACGCGGATGGCGCACCGGCACGTCCGCCTCGATCTCGGCATAGAAGCGCGCCTCGGCGACACCCATGCCCAGCTGGTCGACAAACGCGCGCTGGCCGACGTCGAACGGGGCCAGCTTGACGAACACCGAGCGCGGCAAGCGTGCGTCGTCGTGCGTCAGCAGGACGCGGGCGCGCCCGGTCGTCCCCGAATGCGCCTCGACGACGTCGATCGCCCGCACCGACGCGCCGGGCGCGTGCGTGCGCAGCACACCCTCGAGCCACGCGGAGGTGATCTCCGCCACCTCGACGGGGATGAACGACGGCACGGCAGTAGGGTCGGGTGGCTAGATGACCTCGAGGACGAGGGCGTTGCCCATGCCGCCGCCGGCGCACATCGAGACGCACCCCTTGCTGAACCCACGGCGGCGCAGCTCGTGGATCATGGTGATCACCATGCGGACGCCGGTGGCCGCGATCGGATGGCCGAGGCTGCAGCCGCTGCCGTTGACGTTCATGATGGCGGGGTCGATCCCGAGGGTGCGATGGGCGGCGATCGGAACCGAGTTGAACGCTTCGTTGACCTCGAAGAGATCGATGTCGCCGATCGACATCCCCGCCCGCTTCAGCGCCTTCGGGATGGCCAGTGTGGGAGCCATGCCGGTCCGCGCCGGCTCGACGCCGACCGAGGCCCACGACACGATGCGGGCGAGCGGCTTCAGGCCGTGGGCGGCGGCGTAGTCGGACGAGGTCAGGGCGACGGCGGCCGCGCCGTCGTTGATGCCACCGGCGTTGCCCGCCGTGATCGCGAAGCCTTCGATCTCGGGATGAAGGGTCTTGAGGGCGGCCAGGCCCTCGAGGCTCGTGTCCCGGCGCGGGAACTCGTCGACGGAGAACGTGACGGTCGAGCCATCGGCCTGCGGAGCCTTCACCGACACGATCTGGTCGACGAAGTAGCCGTTGTCGATCGACTCGATGGCCTGCTTCTGTGTGTAGACGGCCCACTCGTCGAGGTCCCTGCGGGCAATGCCGACCTCCTTTGCCGTGTTGTGACCGACGGTGATGCTCATGTCGAACGGCGGCGCGTCCGGGGTGGCGGGGTGCGACTCCGGGATCCCCGGCACCGCATCGGTCGAGAGCGGCCGCCGCATCAGCGACATGACCATGTTGGTCATGCTCTCCGTGCCGCCGGCGATCACAACCTGGTCCATGCCGGCGAGAATCCCGGCCGCGGCGATCTGCAGGGCGGAGAGGCCAGCCGCGCAGTGTCGGTTGTCGGCCAGGCCCGGCACGTGGGTGAGGCCGAGGCGCACCGCGACGTTGCGGGCGATGACGCCGCCGCCCTGGAGGGACTCGGCCACGACCAGGTCGTCGATGTCGGCGGCAGGAATCCCGCTGCGCGCGATGGCCGCTTCGACGGCGATCCTGGCCAGCTGGAGGGCGTCGAGCCCGATGAGCGTGCCCTTGCGGGCGCGTCCGATCGGAGTGCGGGCGGTGGAGACGATGACGGCGTCGGTCATGAGAGTCCTTTCGGGTCGCAAATTGTCTGATGGTTATCACCTGCCGCCGCGAATGCCAGCGGAGGTCGATCGGGTCGCGCGGCATCCCCATCTCGAGCAGGTGCGCATCCACGAGTCCACGAGGGACGTGGGGACGAGTCGGCCGAGTTGCCACAAGTCGGCCCAACCGGTCCTACGTCCCTCTCGGGACGCGCTACAAAAAAGTAGCCTGTCCCCATGGAATCCCCCTTGGGCGTCCACACAGCGGAAATCGATTTGACTGCGGCGTCCCGCACCACGTACATGCGAGCCGTGACCAGCCTCGCCCCTTCGTCCGCAGTGCCGGTGCGTCCGGTCGCTGCCGCGGTTGCGTTCTGCGTGGCCCTCCTCCTCGCGACCGGCGCGGCGCATGCCGAGCTAGAGCTCATCTCCGCCAAGCGGGAGGAGCCGACGCACGGCGGTAACGACAGATCCGACGTGTCGAACATGAGCGCGAACGGCAGGTTCGTCGCCTTCCAGAGCCTCGCCACCGACCTTTTGCCGAAAGGCGTCGACGGGAACGGTCTCTACGACGTGTTCGTGCGCGATCGGATGACCGGCAACCTGGAGCTAATCAGCGTTGTAAGCGCCGGCGCCGTGGCCTCGAACAGGGCGTCGACCAATGCGCTCCTCAGCCCCGACGGCAGGTTCGCAATCTTCGAGAGCACTGGCTCCGACCTGGTGCCGGGCTTCGTCGACGGAAACAACCCCGCCCTACCCGACGTCTACCTACGCGATCGGACCTCCGGAACCACGACGCTCGTGTCCGTCAATGCGTCCGGCACGGCCAGCGCCAACGCCCCGTCCGACACGCGACAGGTGACCGATGGTGGGATCGTCCTCTTCACCAGCGGAGCGACCGACCTCACCCCCGATTTCGTCGACGGAAACTCCTCGTCCGGCCGCGACGTCTTCGTGCGCGCCCCCGGTTCGGGGACCACGACGCTCGTCAGCGTCAACGCCAGCGGCACGGCGAGCGGCAACAAAGACTCCGCGCAGAGTCCGAGCATCAGCGCCGACGGGAGGCTCGTCGCCTTCGCGAGCGACGCGAGCGATCTCGTGGCGGGCGGTCTCGACTCGAACGGCCGGACCGACGTGTTCGTGCGCGATCTGGTCTCTGGAACGACCAGTCTGATCAGCATCAACAGCAGCGGCACGGCGAGCGGCAACAGTGCATCCGGAGCTTCGGTGGGCGGCAGCGTCGTGATGACGGCCGACGGGCGTTACGTCGCGTTTGTGAGTCTGGCCACCGACCTGGTCGAGGGGCTCGTCGACACCAATGGCGCGAGCGACCTCTTCGTGCGGGATCTTTCTACCGGCACGACCACCCTGATCAGCGCCAGCTCGAGCGGCGCTCAGACCGGGAACGGAGCGGTTGGCAACGGGGCATTCGAAGGCTTCGCGATGAGTGTGGACGGACGATTCCTGGCGTTCAGCAGTCGCGCCACAGACCTCGTCGACGGCCAGCAGGACGAGAACGGGCAAATGGATGTCTTCGTGCGCGACCGCCTCACCGGTACGACCGCGCTGGTGAGCGCCGCGCAGGGGTCGACCACGGCGACCGGCAACTATCGCTCTAACATGACCTCGGTCCGATCACAGTCGATCAGCTCGGACGGGCGGTTTGTCTTTTTCTTCAGCGGCGCCACCGACCTGGTACCGGACTTCGTCCGCCAAAACGGCCTGTTCGGCTACGACCTGTTCCTACGCGACACGACTGCCGGCAGCACTGCGCTGGTCAGCGCCGCGGCGGACGGCGTTTCGGGCGCAAACCAGAGCATCTCGACGGTCGCCACCAGCGCCGACGGGCGCGTCGCCGCGTTCTCGACGACTGCGAGCAACCTGCTGCCGTCCGGTCAGATCGTGGCCAGCGACGTGTACGCGTTCCGCAATCAAGCGCCCTCCGTCATGCCGTCACCAAGCGCCACCCCGAGCACACCACAGGCGACGACGACGGCGACACCCACAGCGACGGTCGCGCCGACGTCGTCACCGACGACCAACCTGCCGCAGGTGACGCCGAGCGCGACGACGGAGGTGGCGCAGGCGACGCCGACGTCGACGCCTCCAGGGCCGCCGCCTCTGGTCGGAGACTGCAGTCGAGACGGCCGAGTCACGGTCGACGAACTGATCATCAGCGTCGACATCGCGCTTGGCAACGTTGCGGTTGATGCATGTCCGGTTGCAGATCCGAACAACGACCGCCGCGTCGGCATCGACGAGTTGGTGCGCGCGGTCGACGCGGCGCTGGACGGGGCACTGGCACTGTCGCCCCAGCCGTGACGCCACCCTTGCCAGCCACCGCCCCTCACTCCGCGGGGCTATCGACGAGGTCATTCGCCGCACCGTTCAGACTCGCCAGTCGCCCAGGCGAGATCCTTCTCGTAGCCCAACGCGACCAGATGACGGCCCGCGATTCGGTTGAAGAGGTGCCTTTCCTCCTCGCTGAAGTGCTGGCGCCAATCGCCCACCACGCCCTTGCGCGCATGCCGCGCGCGCCGCTCGCTACCGGCGTCGCGCCCGGTATGAAAGCGAAAGGTCGATTGTCGCAAGAGGCGCTCGACGATCTCCGGCCCATGCGCCAGGCCGAGAAACTTCAGGACGGAACTGACGACCGCGGGACCGCGCTCGTGTAGCGCTTCGTAGGACAGGCTGAACAATCCGTGGCGATCGACCGCGACCCGTTCGGCTTCGACCTGCCGCCGCCAGGCGAGAACGCTCTGTTCGAAATCCCACGCGCGGTGCAGGGTATGGCGCGAAAAGAATCGGTCGGAGACGACCACGTCGCGGCCGTCGCGGTGGACGGCCAGGAGACGACAGTCGGGGAAGAGGCGCTTGATCCGATCGACGTGGAAGACGTGATGCGGCGTTTTCTCCAGGAGAATGCGGGGGCCACCCAACTCGGCCCACAGGAACTCGAAGTAGGCACGACAAAAGGAATCGGGGGTAGCGGACTCCCGCAGGATCTGCCCGAGCCTCCGGCGCCGCTGGAGAGGAAGATCGAGCAGGTAGTGCGGTCGATCGGATGGGGCGAGCGCGTCGACATCCCAGCGAAAGCGGGTCAGCGGCCGCAGGCGGCGCCGGAGCCAATGGCGCAGCCACCGCCTTTCGCCGCCGTAGCTCCACGGCACGCTCGAGAAGAGCTGGCGCCGCGCGTCGGCGAGGTCGGGGCTGTCTGCGGTAAGAGCAAAGATGTGTGTTTCGTGGACGCCGCGAATCTGCGGATGCAGGCTCAGCAGTTGCAGCAGCCAGGTGCTGCCACTGCGGTAGTGGCCGACAATGAAGGCGAGGTTTCCTCCGTTCGTCTCCACGCCACTGCTCACGCGAATCGCCGGCCTGCGATGAGGGCCCGTCCCCTGGCCGCTCGACCTTGCCTTTCCCATGTTGTAGGCCTTGCCGGCCCCGGGGCCGTTCCACGGCACTCACGCAATCGGACCGGCAGGAGTTCGCACGGCGAGATTCGGCGATGGTTGAAGCCCGCAACGTTGGAAAGCTCTATCGTGTCAGAAAGAAGGGACACGGTTATCTCGCCGCGCTGTTCTCGGTCGAGGACGAACCCGTCGACGCGCTGCGCGATATCAGCTTCACGCTCGCAGCGGGCGAGACCGTCGGCATCGTCGGCCCGAACGGTGCCGGCAAGACCACGTTGATCAAGATCATCGCCGGCCTGCTGCAGCCGTCGTCCGGCTTTCTCCACATCGACCATCGTCCACCGCGAGAACAGCGCCATCGGATCGGCATCGTGATCGGGTCGGCGATGTCGTACCACCGCATGACCGGCTACGACAACCTCGAGTACTTTGCCCGCTTGTACGGCGTCACCGAC